>JAJZWN010000005.1 GCA_021846695.1 Thermoplasmata archaeon | reverse complement strand
AACCTGTGGTGCACCCTTGACTATTTTAACAGATTTCCCCGCTTCGTTTATTATTGCTTCCGTACGCTTAATTGAAGGGTCGAATGGCGTAAACTTGCTTCTATTTGCATAGTCAATTTTTACAGATTTTAAATCGGCATAGTCCAGTATGGCATCATCTATTGGGTCCTCACTTTTTCTCTGCGATGCATATGATGCATATTTAATCAGGGACAATTCATCTCCTGTATAGACCTTTGGAGTTTTTATAGTCAATTTATTTTCTGTAATAGTACCTGTTTTATCCATGCATAATGTGTCCATGGAAGCCGCATCCTCTATAGCGGATAGCCTCGTGACTATTTCACCACGTTTTGACATATGAAGGGCGCCAAGGGACATTGCAATTGTGAATGTTGCCGGGAGAGCTACGGGTATTGATGCAATTAATATTACCAGTGCAAAGGGGATAACTTCGGTAATGTCCACGCCACGGTAGATAGAAAATAATATAAGTGCTATAACAAGAATAGTATCTATGGCTATCAGGTCCTTTATTATTTTCATAATAAGTTCTTCTATGTGTGACTTTGTCTTTGCTATTTCAACCAGTTCTGTTGTTTTTCCGAAATAGGTCTTGCTGCCTGTTTCTGTTACCAGACCATTGCATTCACCTCTTTTTACCACAGAGCTGGAATATATTGTATCTCCCTTTTTTCTTGTTACTGACAGTGATTCTCCAGTAAGGGCGGACTGGTCGATTTCCAGCTCATCGTCTATTATTTTAATATCTGCAGGAACCACATCGCCCAATCTTAGATGGACAATATCCCCGGGCACGAGAAACTTTGTTTCTATAACATTCCACTTACCATCTCTCAGGACTCTGGCCTGGGCTGAAAGTTTTTTCTTTAATAGTTCTACTGCATTATCAGCCTTTGATTCCTGGGTAAAGGATATTACACCATTAAATATTAGCAGGAAAAGTATTATCAGAGAATCGTCATATTTTCCAAGTATAAATGTTATGATTATTGTAAGCTCCAGCATCCAGGAAATTGGTGTCCAGAATTTTTTTAAAAACTTTAGTATAGAACTCTCTTTCTTCTCCGAAACCTCATTATAACCATAGGTGTGAAGTCTTGAACTTGCTTCGTTGCCTGAAAGCCCTGCTTTTGAAGTATTTAGTTTCTTAAATAAATCTTCGAGTGAGTCGCTGGATTTTATCATTAAAATCCAGTAATAATATTGTTAATAGATTTAACTGTATTGAAAAATATAAAAATGTTCAAAATAATTTAATTCACAGGTCATTTTTCTTCCCGGAAATTGCATTGGGCGGCACCTTCTTAAGATTTGAAATAAATATGGTGGTATTAGAGCCATATATCTTGAAGAGGGCAACGGCAGACAATATTACAGGTGCTATAAGTATAAGGAACGAATATTCGTATCCTATGAACTTAACAATATAACCGAATGCCAGCGGGATGACCATGAACAGGATATTATTATACGCCATGAAATAGGAGTTTGCAGCACTTCTCTGTTCTACACTGGTTCCTCTTGCAATCATAATAGTCGACATGGGAAATATTGAGCCATGTGGTATGCCCAGCAACATCATCAACAGCAGGAACGATGTAAATGTAGTAAGGAATGGAAACATTATCAGTGCAAAACCCGTAATCATTATAGAAAATAAAAGTGGAAGTTTTATGTGTTTTAACGGGTGTATTGTTAGCAGTATCCTTGTCAGGAATGAAATGGAGAAGAAATATATATAGGGGGAATAAGCAACTGCACCTGAAACGTGAAAGCGTGCTATAGCGTACAGTGTAAGGAAAATGCTAAGGGCTGCAAATGGTATGTTATAGGTCGTTATAGTTAGTAAGCTGGCCCTCAAACCATCATTTTTCATCACATTTGCCCTGGTTTCATTTTTTGTGTGCGGGAATTTTATCATGGTTGAGACTATAACTCCTGCAATAACTATTGGTATGAATAAAAGAAATACATCCCTGTAGCTCACAAATGTCAATATGTAATCTTCTATAGTCGGCCCGAGTATAAGGCTAAGGCTCAATCCCACTGAATATAAGGAGATAAGCCTCTCGCGCTCTTTCTGATCCTTTAACAGGGTTGAGGAGGTAATGAGATTCGGCATCATAATTCCGTACGCGAGCCCGGCAAGTGCTGATATTCCCCATATAGCTATTCCATTTGTGAAATAATATGCTATGAGCGAAAACAGTATTGCAAAGTTTGCCCCTATGAACAACTGCCTTCTGAGTTTAGCGTTGATACGCGGGTTAACGTAAAATGTCACTGTAAATGTAAACAGGTAGATAACTGCTGATATTATACCAACAAAGAAGCTGGAGAATCCAAGATCAATCTTCGCAAGTAATGGCACTGTTGTAATGATCATATTATTTGTTGCCCTCATGGAGAAGGTCATGATCATAAGCGTAATAGCCAGATAAATAAAACTAACGTTCTTTTTTTCCATATTAGTTTCAAGATATTACAGAATAATATATAAATATTTACCTGATAATTATATATTACAAAAATATTTATTTATAAAGTATATTCACACTTATATGCTTTGATGACATTTATAGTAATATGTCAAAAATTCTTATTCTGGATGGGGACGAAAGTTTTGGCTTTAGATTTGCCAAAGACTACGGAGACGCCAACAAAATTCAGTCATTATTCCCATTGAAAGGCATTGAAAAATTTGCTGAATCCTTAATGGAACTGCATGATGATTATGATTTTATTATCAATAATTTTGATATACCATTTTATTCAAAAAATAAAAATTATATTGAAATGAACTACGGGATCCAGGGGCTCATAAATGAAAAATTTCAAAATGGCAAGAAAATACTCCTGTCAAATCAGCTTGTGTATTCCTCATCAAGTGCCATAAAAAATGAAGAGAGTGCAACCATTCCAGAAACAGAATATGGCAAGGCAAAATTGAAGGCGGAAGAATTGGCAAAGGGCAACGAACATTATCTTATAATAAGGAGAGGCATGACATATGGAAAATGTACCTACAACATTTATACCGATATACTGGCTGCAATAAGGAGTAAAATGCCCATAAAACTTAATAATGACATAATTATAAATCCTGTGCTCAATTCTGATCTTTCTATTGGCGTTTATAAAGCCATGAGAGATATGGACAGGGGTATTATTAATATAGCAGGAGAAGAAACAATGACACTTTATGAATTTGGGAGGAAATTATACTATTCAATACGCGACGAACCTTGCCCATTCATAAAATCTTACCTGGGGCAAAACCTTGATTACAGTATTGACTCGTCCAGGGCTGAAAAACTGTATGGGCTCAATTTTACAGGGTTGGAAGTGGTAGACTTCATGGATTTTCAGACATATAAGGGCAACTGAAACTGTTTATTTTTATATGCATATCACAACTATAAAATTTTTAACAACTCCCATAATAATGGCCTAACGCGTTCATAGGGAATAGCAAATCTGGCATGTGTATCTCCATCTCCAATCTTTATGGTTATTGCATCCTGATTGGCAATAAAAGAATCTTCATCTGTCCTGTCATCACCTATTATTATTGCAGGCCGGTTAAGGTTCCTTATCTGCTTAATTGCGGTACCCTTATTAATGTGTGGAATTCTCAATTCTATTATGTCTATTCCTGTGTATAATTCAATATTGTAACGGAATGCAAGGAAATTAATAATTTTATGTACAGTTTCACGGGAACGCTGATTTTTAATATTGCCCATATGAAAAAGGATGCTACCTGTTTTATTGTATATCCTCAATCCATGAAACTTTTCCTGAATATATACCGTATTCTGATATATTTGATTGAATAGTTCTACATATGGAGCGAATTCTGGAATATTTATCGTCTGGCCATCTATATGAAATACTGAACCATGAAGGCCTATAATATTATATTCCCCGAGAAAACGGATTATGTCACTAACCTCCCTTCCTGTAACTATATACATTTCAAAACGGGAATCTAAATGCGAGATTAGTTTAAGCAGGTCATAATCTGCCTGGTTAATTTCTGGATTCTTGATAATCGGGACCAGTGTTCCGTCATAATCAAGAAATAACTGTGGTTCCATGGAAATTATTTTTTCTATTCTATGTATAATTTTATTCTCCTGATACATGCCATTGCCTTTCTGCTGTTGTTAATATCCTCTTATACCACCAGTTACTGTTCTTTACATATACATCCTTTTTCATCCTTTTGAGCCGTGACATTTTTTCCTCTCCATCCATTTCCATTGCCCTTACTATGGCACTTGCCAGTTCATTTATATTATTAGGGTTTACTATCAACGCTCCGTCCATATATTCCGCAGCCCCGGCGAATTTTGATAGTATAAGCACACCCTTATCCGTAGTTGCTACAAACTCTTTGGAAACAAGGTTTAAACCATCCATTAATGGGGTAATCAATGCTATGTCACTTCGTGCATATAATGAAACCAGATATTTCTGTGATATTTTCCTGTATATGTAAATTATAGGCACCCATGAAGTTGTACTGTAAAGACCGTTTACCCTTCCCACTTCCATCTCCAGTTGCTCTTTAATTTCATCATATTCTGGAATGCCTGTACGGCTTGGTGTAACGTTCATTAAATATACTAATTTCCCTATAAGGTCCTTTCTGTAACTGAGAATCTTCTCAATAGCCTTTACCCTCTGTAGAAGCCCTTTTGTATAATCAAGGCGGTCTATTGAAAATATAATTGATGCTTTTTCTTTTTTTGGTTTAATTGCCATGGTTTTAGACAGGTGAAAAAAATTTTTATCGATCCCCAGGGGAATTGCAAGAGTTTTTAATCTATTTTTAACTTTTATTTCATGGTACTCCAGAGTATTGAAAAAATTCTTCTCATACAGCCTGGTATGAAATGTTACCAGATTAGATTTTGAAATGCTCTGTGCGAGAAATTTTGCTTCGGGGAGTATGCTGAAAAATTCAGGAGATATCCATGGGATGTGCCATGAGAATATTATATAATTGGATATGTCCATAGTTCTCAATATTGACGGGATCATCATAAGCTGGTAGTCATGCACCCATATTATTGTATCCGGCGTTATATTTTCCTTTATTTTTTTTGCAAATTTTTCATTTGCAATATAATAATACTTAAAAGCTGTGGAGTCAAAATGTATATTGTTTCTAAAATAGTGGAATAATGGCCATAAAACCCTGTTGGAATAGCTATTGTAAAACCCGAATTTTTCAGTTTTGTTTAGGAATACCCTTGCTATCTTATACCCATCTGTAGTTTCCTCCTGGTGTGCCATGTCATTCTTTCCATCGCCCCAGCATACCCAAGTGCCTCCGGTTCCCTTAAGCATTGTGCTGAGGGCTGTGGCAACTCCACCTACATTATATATCCTGACATCACCTCCCGGAGCATACCGGTATGAAAATGGTGCACGGCTGGTAACCACAAGTATCTTCTTCATACTCTTATAATACATTACCTGATTAAAACATTATTAAATATATCTATTTGCCCCTTAATGCTTCATCAAGTTTTATTGCTGCCCTTATAACCCCAAGATGGGTAATTGCCTGCGGGAAATTGCCAAGCATCTCCCTGCAATCATTAAAATTAATTTCCTCAGAAAAAAGCATCAGGTGGTTAGAGTGGTCAAGTATATTTTCAAATGTTTCCTTTGCTTCCATAATACGCCCTGATAATATCAAATCCTCAACATACCAGAAAGACAGTAAAAGAAATGCATTGTCATGGCCTTTCAGTCCATCATCGCTGTGATATCTAATAAACATTCCACATGGATTTTTCAGTTCCGCTTCAACCCTGGCAAGAGTGGAGACAAAACGCGGATCTTTGGCACTAATAATGCCTGTCAATGGCATTCTCAATACCGATGCATCCATCTGGTCACTCCCGTAATACTGGGTAAATGCTTTTACATCCGGGTTATACCCCTTTTCCATTATTTCATTCTTTATCTCTTCCCTTATTTTATGCCATGTTCTATATGGGGCACTATAGCCCAGTTCCCTGCCCATTTTTATTGCCCGGTTAAATGCACTCCATGATATTAATTTTGAATACAGGTAATGCTTTGGTTCTGACCTGAATTCCCAGATGCTGGAATCAGGCAGCTTCCAGATATCTTTCAGTGTATCCAGTATTTCGATGAGAAAATCCCACAGGTAAGTGGTAACAAGCCCACCTGCCTCATGGAACCTGAATACAGCATTCACTATGGAGCCGTACTGGTCTATCTGCAACTGCTCCGATGCTTCGTTTCCTATCCTTACAGGAATTGAATCCATATACCCGGATAAATTTACTATTTTCTCTTCCAGTTTTGAATCCCCATTTACCGGATATATAGTTTTGACCTTCTTATCCTTTTGAACTATGGACATGATATCATAGAGAAATTTTGTAGCTACGTCCTTTAACCCTATAAGTGAAAGTGCCTCTACAACATATGCAGTATCCCTTATCCAGGTATACCTGTAGTCCCAGTTTCGTTCTCCACCAATAATTTCAGGGAGGCTTGTTGTTGGTGCTGCAACCATCATTCCTGTAGGGTCATAAAATAGCCCTCTCAATGTAAGTGCAGATCGTATTACATGATCGTAATATAATCCACTATAGTTTATTTTTCCTGCCCATGCACTCCAGTAATTTCTTGTTTCTTCCAGCCGTGTATATGATTCATATTGCCTTACATTGCCAATTTGCCTTACTCCGCTTAATACAACAATCCATTCATGTGAACCTTTTTCCAGTTTTATCCTGCTGTATACATTTCCATTTCCCTTTTTCAATTTAAGATTTGTGGAAATTCCAAGTGTGTCATCTGTACATGAGAAAATATAACCATTTCTATCCCTGGTTATTTTTGTTTTCCCTGAGCCAAAGTTAAAATGCGATTTTATATCTATTGATACTTCAACATCAGAATATGGGGCCTCAATTAGCCGGTGTATCTCCGGAAACGTTATTGTGCTATATGATGATGTTGGAAGAAAATCTGTGAGCCTTAAAATTACCTGATTGTTATTTACAAACTCTGTTATAAGTATATTGGTTGATTCTTCGTAATACTGGTTGACATTGCTTTCCATTACAGGGCTGGTCTTGAAATAACCACCATTTCTGGCATCAAGAATAGAATCAAAGACAGGATTTGAATTAAAGTTAGGCAAACATGCCCAGTCAATAGTTCCATCTATCCCGACAAGTGCTGCAGTGCGGTTATTTGCAATAAAGCCGTGATTTTCAATCTTTAAATAATCCGATCTGTATGCATCACGCAGATCGTAAAGCCCTCTGTATGTACCCATGCTAAAATTGATAATAATAATATATAAAGAGTTTATCAGCAGCCAGAAATAATATCTGAATGGTTAAACGGGAAAATAGGAATAGATTTATAACCAGACGTATTATATTTTTATGAAAATAACTTACCACAAGCTAAAAATGCCACTGATAAGCCCATTCACAACCAGCTTCGGAACTGATATAAACAAGGATGTTTATGTTTTCAAGCTTGAACATAATGGAATAACTGCTTATTCTGAAAGTGTTACCGACGAAAATCCTTTTTATGGCTCAGAAGATAATTATACAGTATTCCATATTGTAAAACAGTATCTTGCACCAGTAGTAAAAGGCCTTCCAGAGCCGGATGAATTCAATGAACAGGTAAAATTTATAAAAGGCAATAATATGGCAAAAGCTTCCATGGAAATGCTTCTCTATGATTATTATGCAAAAGCAAATAAAAAATCCCTGGTAGATTACATAGGGCACAGCAGGGGATATGCAAACGTTGGAATATCACTTGGAATGGATGATATAAACGTTACATTAAAGAAGATACAGGAAGCCCTTGACCGTGGATATAAAAGAATTAAAGTCAAAATAATGAAGGGAAAGGAAATAGGTATACTAAGTGCTGTAAGGGACAATTTTCCGGATATAGTTTTAAGTGCAGACGCCAACAGCGATTATACCGAGAAGGATTTTGATTTGATTAAAAAAATAGACAGATACAATCTTGTATATCTGGAGCAGCCCCTGTACCATGATGATATAATATACCATTCAAGGCTTGCAAAGGAATTATCCACGCCATTATGCCTGGATGAATCTATTACTTCACCGGAGAAGGCACAGAAAGCATTTGAAATGGGTGCGTGTAAGGTTATAAACATAAAAGAGGGAAGGCTAGGCGGAATCGGAAATTCCTTAAAAGTTATGGGAATAGTGAAGGAATTCAAGGGCCATGTATGGATTGGAGGAATGTTAGAAACTGGAATCGGAAGGTCCTTTAATGTTTCCATGGCATCTCTTTCTGATATTAATTATCCTGGAGACACATCGCCCAATGACAAATACTTTAAAAATGACATAGTTAAGAATCCATTCACAATGGAAAATGGCACAATTAAGCCTAATAAGGGTACAGGCATCGGTGTTGAAATCAGTGAAGAGTATCTAAAAAAATATACCGTTGAAGAGGGGATAATAGCATGAATAATGTATTCCAGTATTTCAAAAGCCAGCAGGATTCAATGCTATCAGATTTAAAATCATTAGTAGAGATGGAAACTCCTTCAACAGACAAAGTGCTTCTGGATAAATTTGCAGGGTATATGGCAGGTTATCTGAAAGAGAATCTGGGAATTGCCCCGGAAATTATTAAATCAGAGAGTGCGGGAAATGATTTGCGCCTGGCCATAAAGGGTAAATCAGATAACCAGATACTTCTACTATGCCATTATGACACTGTTTTTCCTGAAGGTACTATTAAATCAAGGCCATTTAAAGTTGAGAATGGAAAGGGCTATGGGCCGGGGATATTTGATATGAAAACAGGGCTGGTACAGACGGTGTATGCCCTTAAAGCACTTGTGAAAAATAAGGAGTTAAAATACAGCATTGTTCTTCTAATCACCTCAGATGAAGAAATAGAATCAGGCTCCTCTAAGGACCTTATTATCAGTGAGGCAAAAAAATCAATTTTCACCTTTGTAATGGAACCATCCCTTGATGGAGCCCTGAAGACAGAGAGAAGTGGAGTTGGTACAATAACCCTAAAGATTTATGGAAAAGCATCACATGCCGGCCTTGAACCGGAAAAAGGCATAAATGCAATATATGAGATGGCTTATATGATACCGGTTATAGAGAAATTAAACGAAAAACAGAAAGGTACTTCCATAAATTTAGATGTTATAAATGGAGGTACCAGATCCAATGTGATACCGGATTACTGTGAAGGGATAATGGATATAAGATACAAACTGCCGGAAGAATCAGAAAGGATTATAGAAGCATTGGAAAATACTCCTCTCAGATTCCACGGTTCCAGAAAGGAACTGGAATACAAATTGAGGCCTCCTCTTGTAAAAAGTGAAGATTCAAAAGAGCTTTTCCTGAAGGTCAGGGAAATTGGTGAAAACCTCGGGCTAGATCTGGATGAAGCTTCTGTTGCCGGAGGAAGTGATGGAAATTTCTGTTCATATTACTGCCCGGTTATAGATGGGCTTGGAGCTGTAGGTGCTGGAGCCCACTCTGAAAATGAGTACATAGTTGTTGATAAAATTCCAGAGAGGACGGCCCTGTTATATCTGGCTTTGAAAGATATTAATTGGCCTTAACTCTATAATAATTTATAATATTTTTTCCATAATTTCGGTGTCAATCCATTTATTATTTAAAATGCCCTGTTCATGCATGATTCCAACTGTGCTGAAACCTCTGGAAATATAAAGTTTCCTGGCAATTTCATTGTCACGGAGCATGGTTAAAACCAGTTTATGGAATCCGTTTATTTTTGCTTCTATTATGCCGTGGTCAAGAAGGCCAGAACCGATTCCCCTACCATGATAGCTGTTTTCTACATAAATAGAAATATCGGCAACAAATCTATATGCCTCCCTGCTGGAAAATGGGTTCAGGGAAAGCCAGCCGAGAATGTTATTCCTGTTACCGGCAACCAGCACCACATACCTCGGGTCACGTTTGACAAGCCAGTCAGATGTCCACACCGGGTCTCTTTTCTTTATTTCAAAGGTCGCATTCCCTGAATCTATTCCCTGATTCCAGATATCTGCTATATAAGGTACGTCATCTAAACTGGCTTTTCTATAAATGATGCCTGTATCCATGTCCAGGTAACTATATTTGATATTTATCCTTATCTGGAGTGTTTAGTTCGAACAGATAGAAGTTTTATAAAATTTATTGATTTAAAAATGCATAAAAGACAGCTCTGCTAAGTTAGCAGCTGGAAAATTAATTATCACTGACCTGTATTATTTCCATAATGCTTTTATTAACTTTGTTCCACAGGTAACTCCTTTTTTCCATATAATTAAGCTCGGTAGAGCTGATGTGTAGTTTTGGAATAGTTACAGGAATGAAATAATTTTCAAAATCCTTCAAAATCAACGATTCCATTATGCCTTCCATAACTATTATACGATTATTTTCCTTGAATTTGTAAGGTTTCGTTCTTGATAATTTGCTCAACAGCAAGGATATGAACGATACATAAAATGGCTCGATATGGAATATTTTTATATCTTTCAAACCAAAATTGCATGAGATTATGGCGTCGCGGAAATTTAAGAATCTATCTATAAACGATTCTTTATCTGGAACCCTGTACAATAAAGAATCATACCGCTCTGCCGGGAATGCCACAATACCACCTTCTGCTGCAATTCTGGCTAGAAGGTCTATATCCTCATACTCCCGTAGATCTCTCCATCCCCCGGTTTTATCCAGTAGATCACGTGAAATTACGATTAAATTATATATTAACGCCCTTTTTTCCCTTTTTTCAAGAAAACTGTGAACAACGTCCGATGTTTCAGGGCTGTATATATTATATGGGTTAAATATTATAAGGTAGTTTCCATTGCTATGAATATATGCCAGCTGTTTCCCGGCACCCGGTGTGGTAAATGCTTCATTGATAAATTTAATTTTATCTGATTTAACATCTACAGGAATGTGGGTAGTTATCACAAGTTCATAAGGGTATCCTATCTCCTCAGCCACATTTATTATGCTTTCAAGTGATTTTTTCACCTGGTCTGAAATTTCATCCGCTACTGCACAGAATGATAATTTTATTTCCCTGCTATAGGAGATTGGCATTTCCTTTACTTCATATGATTCCATGATATATTTAACGTAATTGATTGGGGAATTAAAGCTTATCGGTTATTACTCAGATTGTACTTCACCTATTGATAACTACCTGATAATATAAAACAATACACAAATAAAGTTAAATAATGTGATATTATTATATTTAAGGAGAATTATGAGCCTTATCGTGCGGACATTAATCCGGTTATCGGATCATGAAATGGAAAATGAACTTGCTTCGAAAGTTTACATTAATGTCCCTAAAAAGGTTCTTGAAATGTATACAATTAAGGTGGGCTGTTTACTGAATGGAACCATTGAACAGATTAAGAAATTTATTGATGAGAATGAGAGCCTGAACCCCCAGATACGTACAGGGCCAAAGGATTACACCCAGATTATTGGAAGTCGGGTAAAGATGATATTTTATAGTGGACAGGGTGAAGAAGCCAAGGATTACCTTTTTTTCCCAAAACAGATAGCCATAAAGTTGACTTCTTATGCCATATTTCCCAATGATTACATTGTTAAGTTAAAGCTTGATTTTATTTCATGCGGGTGGAAACATACAAAACTATACAGCCAGACATCGGTAAATGTTGATGACACGGAGCAGTACTATGACTGAAACAAAAATTGACCATGTAAGCCTTCTGATTAGAAAAGCAATTGAGGAGGAATCCTCAGGGAATAAAAATGAAGCAGCCAAAACTTATAAGGCAGCATATAAGGAGGTTCTGGAAATAGCTTCCAGGTCAACGGGAAAAATAAAACAGAAAAGGCTGGAGCAGGCAGCCAACCTTAAAAAAATATATGAATCCATAGGTGGAGAAGCTGTTGAGGAGGACAGGATTTCTGAGGGGAAAAAGATACTTGGGACATTGAATATAGAGCCACCTGAGATTCCAAAAGTTACATTTCAGGATGTTGCTGGATTAGAAAATGTAAAAACAGAGATTATGTCAAAGATAATATACCCTATGCGGTATAAAGAGCTATCACAGGAATATAATATTGAATTCAGCGGCGGCATGCTTCTTTATGGCCCACCAGGCACCGGAAAAACCTTCATCGTTAAGGCTATTGCGAATGAAGTAAAAGCCAATTTTATAAATGTAAATCCATCAACACTTTACAGCCAGTGGTTCGGCCAGTTTGAGAAAAATATTTCCCTCCTTTTCCGTGCTGCCTATCTATTATCACCATCCATATTATTTTTTGATGAGATCGATACGCTGGTGCCAAAGAGGTCAGGCTCAGAATCTGATGCTGCCAGGAGAGGTGTTTCACAGCTTCTCACCGAAGTTGGCGGGTTAACATCCCAGAAAGACAGAAACGTATTTATCATAGCCGCAACGAATAATCCCTGGGGAATCGATGAGGCAATTATGAGGCCAGGAAGATTTGATGTAAAGATATATATTCCACCACCGGACTATGAATCAAGAAAGAAAATTTTCCAGTTGAAGCTTTCAGAGGTTAAGCACATAGACCATATTGATTATGATGAACTTGCAAATAAAACAGAGAGGTATTCTGGAGCTGATATAGAATTTATATGCAAGAAAGCTGTACAGAATGTATTTATGGAAGTAATAAAAACAGGCAATAAAATTGATGTGTCCACAGATGATTTGCTGGAAGTCATTTCACAGATACGGCCATCCATAGATGCAGGGCTTCTTAGAAAATACCAGGATTATATCTTAAATCTGTAAAGTACATAAAAAATTATAAAATTATAAAAAAATTAATTTAAAGTTCAATGGTTTTTCAGATTGTTCAGCCTTGTTTTATATTCCTCCTCTGATATCTCGCCCTTTGCATATCTTTCTCTCAATATTGCTTCAGAGTTGTCATATATCATATCCCTGCGGCATGAGCTTCCACCGGCCATTCTCATAATAAACCTTACAAAAAGTATAAGGATTAATATAGATATAATTGCCATCACGGGCATGATTATAAATGCGAACCTCCCGGGAAATCCAGTTGCTGATGGATAGACTCCTGAATAACGAGTCGATATGTCCGGCCTCCCGTACAGGAAGAAAGACACCATACTCAGTGCCACTACAAATATTGCCAGCCCTATTATTAGCCAGATTATTTTTTTTGTTTCCATGCATATGTATCCTGAAAAAGCTTTTAACTGTTATCTGAAATGCATTTCACTGAAATATATTTCACCTTTCTTTAAGAGATATTTCATTTGTCATGCCATGCCTTCTACGATCTATTACACCCTTTTCTTCTAAAGTGGTTAAAATTCTCGATATTGTTGGAGCTGAATAGCCTGTTTTGCCTGTTAATGAGTTCTGCATTATTCTGCCATTATTCTTCTCAAGTATGGATACAATTGCGCTTTCAGAATCTGTTAACTCTATAGCTTTTCTTTCAACACCGGGTCTGGGTGCATTTGCTACCGGTTCATTGATAATTTTGAGCATTTTAGTGTATCTTTCCATTATGATCTCTATCGCATAATAAAGAATGGCGATATCTGTTGCCATAATTATAGCATATGAAATTATATAGAGTAGCAGAATTTTAAGCCCGAGTAGTTCAATGACTATCATTACTGAGCTGGCAATGATTGAAGATATCGTGGCATATATTGCAATAATTATTATTATCTTAAAATTATTATTTTTAACAGACATATTTTACTACAACATATTTATTCGGAATATAATATTTGCCTGTATTAATAATTACATATTTAATATATTAATAAAATAATATTATTATAAACAGATGGTAGCAGCTTCCTGCTGGGTTCCTGAATATTATATTATATATAGATAAAATATCCATATGAAAATTATACGGAACAGAAGATATGAGGCAGTATGGTTAAACCGAAATATTTATTATCACGTAAATACTATAAATATTATGTCTATTTTGCCAAAGAAAAAACCCAAGCTCTCAAAGGACGAAGAGCTGGAAGAAACTAAAGTCAAAATTAAGGATTTACAGATGAATTTAAAAAGGGCAATAAGGGCCCTTTTAAAAAGGGCGCAGTCCCTGGAAGAGAGCAGAAAGGCTGCTCAGGAAAGGAATTATAACGATATTGAACGTGGCCTTGAAAAGCAGATAGAAGACGTAAGGGCATTTACTACATATTTCGATCGTACCAACATACTCTTAGATTCCATATCATCACAGCTGGATATGTATAACGATGCTGGAAAAGCTATGGATCTTATTGGAAAAAGTGAGGTTGTATTCCAGGCACTTAAAATTACACCGGACCAGCAGGCAAGTTATCTCAGATCACTTGCAAGCATCAAGGATATCGCTGACAATAACCTTAACTCTATAAACGATCAGGTGGAGCGCATAAATGAAAACCTTGGTTTCAGTGAAAATTCAGATTCACCAATCTCCGAGGATGAATT
The DNA here is from genome assembly GCA_021846695.1 of Thermoplasmata archaeon. Next base: position 33,024 of record JAJZWN010000005.1, on the reverse strand, counting down.
GCTGACCAATTTCCTGACAAAGAGATCAGCAAAAAGCAATAAGCCAGCAGAGAAAGATGATGAAATCGATGCCGAACTTGAAAAACGCAATGCAGAACACGAGTAATATCTATATATTATTTTTAAATAGGAAAATGTCTGTGGGCAATAAAATATACTGAAGAGTTGCATTATCATGATATCAAAAAAACATGAAAAACATGATTTATTCTTTGATATTTCTGCATTCAGGCAGGAACGGAACAGGTCTGAGTTTAATATGATGCTGAATAGAATTAAAAAGCATTGAATTATATATTTTTTCTCATCCTGTAAGCATTTCTTGAACCATTGAACGGCATACTGTAATACCCATTAATTAACTCAAATGTTTCATACCCGTGGGCTTTATAGAATTTAATTGCATGATCGTTTTTCTCCCTCACTTCGAGTATAATAATAGAATATCCTCTCGCTCTGGCTTCTGCTTCTATTGCAGTAATCAGCATACTTCCGTATCCCATATCCTGGTCTTCCGGAAGAACCCCTATACTTTCTATATCTATTGCCTGTTCATTTAAGGGCCCCATTGTTGCGTACCCATGGAGTTTTGAACCGTCATCAAGGACATATGTAAAACCATTAATGCTATTTAAAATGCCTTTAAGCATAAAATTGGAATATGCCTCGTCTCCAAATGCCATTTTCTCTATAATTGATACACCATGGAAATCAGACTTCCTGTATGGCCTTACCTGCATGAAATGAAATAACAAACGTTCATATATAGTTTAATCATAATTTTCTCTGTAACTGGAAATATCGTCGAACATAGATACTGGAGGCACATCAATGCTGGTGTCAGATTCAAGAACATTTTTTATAGAGTTTTTTAGCCTGCTGTCAAGTATGAGGACTTCCCCGGGTTTTATTATATTTATTACAGGCAATATATAACTTTTAAAAAGTGTATTTATGATATAATCAAATGTAATTATCCCGTTAAATTCCGTTCTATCAAATAAAGCCAGAAACGTTTCCTTTCTATTTGTCCTCAGGGGTATTATATTTATAAGTGAGACATTATTATTCTTCTCCAGGATATCCGAATATTTCTCCATGTAAAAATCAACATCATCAAAATTCTCCGGGTCATCCCCATGTATGCCGTTAAAATTGATAATCAATTTATCCACATGGTTTTTATCACCCTTTAAATTTAGCACTGTGAAATCGTCAATGGTAAAGAGCATATTTTTATCCTGGTAATCCAGATCTTCATATTCCAGGGTTCCCTGCTCAAAATCATCCCTGTTTACATAGGTGCAATCCCTTATTATATCAACGTTTAATAACAGTTCAATAGCTTTGTTTCTTAATTCATCCAGTTCGTCCACAATATCACCTTGCTGGCGCATAATTGTTGAAACGCCACGGGGGTGATTCGAACACCCGATCCACAAGGGAACCAGCTCTCAAGGCTGGCGCCGTACCACTGGGCCACCGTGGCTTTAAAAATTATTTCCTCAGTCTTCCATTTGCCCGTATAGAAGGTCTGCTCTTGTCACTTCCCAGTCTCCCATGTCCCAGCCCTCTGTTCTTATAAGCTGCTGATGTGAGGCCACGGTAAGCACGGCCCTTATTCTGTGGCTCAACTATCCATGAAATTTTGCTATCATTGTATATTGCCGGTGTGGCTTTATCTACAAGTATAACTTCATAGTATTTGTAAAGTCCATCCTCGCCCACATAATATGAATTAAGCACTTCGGTATTAGGGTACTTATCAGCTACACGCTCCTCGGCAATTACCTGTATGTTTTTCTTTAATGTCATCTTGGTATATGCAAGTCTCCTTGGCCTCCTGCCTCCCATTATCTTGGGCTTGTGCTGTCCGCCTCTCCTTACTCTTGCCCTTACCACTATATAGCCTTCCTTTGCCTTATATCCGACGTTTCTAGCCTTATCCAGCCTTGTAGGGCGATCCACTCTCTCAATGGAATTTCCCCTTCTCCAGGATATCATTCTTTCTTTCTGTAAGCCGTATATACTTGATTTTTTTAAATGCTTCCATTCATTTCTAATTAAGCTGTATGAAGTTTCCATATTATTCACTTTTAGTTGCTACTTCATTTATAAATGATATTTATAGATTTTTATTTCGCCTATGGCAATTATGCCCCATTGGATAAATAACATCAACTGATCAGATTACCTTTACAATTGAAATTCAGTCATAAAATCAAATATTTGTATACAATTATTACATAGAAAATAAACTTAGCCGGGATAAGGCATTTTAGAGGATTGATTATAGTAGGGATATTTATTTTTCTAACTGAATGCGGTTTCCATAGTATTTTACTGCAAGAGGATCAGAATATTGCTTAATGCCTAACCTGATTATGATAAACTCAAAATAGTAAGGAACCATTAACTATTCATTGAAAGGGTCATTAATAAGGAAAAGGTATGTGCTTGTATTCTGGGAGTCAGAACCCGAAAGAATGGACAGATACCTGTATAACTATTATGAAGTTAAGAGGAAATATAGAACTGAAAATTTCAGTATTTATATGTGCAATCAGTTGAATAAACCGACCATATGCAGCATAATACGTGAAAAGGGCGGTAATATAATAACTGTCAGCGGCACAATAAAAAAATGCAAGAAAGCCCTCTCGCACCGGATTGAAAACAATCCGCATTTATAGACTATTATTTAGCGCTGTGTGTTTGTTTTTCAGTTATTCCAAGCAGTGTGGATAAAAATGAATATAATTTTCTATCCTTCTGTTTCATTATATGGTAAAACCACATATTGCCAGATATTGTAGCCGTTGATGTATGGGAAATTGCCCCCATCCTTCCTGCAAAATTAATTGTATTGTAAAGTTCAAAATTCTTTTTCCTCATAGCCATTTTCTTGATAAATGATGGAAAATTGTATTTCACATAATGGTCATTCCTGTTTTTTGCTTTCACTGATATGCCGGCTGTAATTTCCATGCCGTAACTGGCAAGTGAGAAATTTTTGAACCTGTTCCCATAATAGATATCTGCTATTGAAATCAGGTCATATGTATTCTTCAGGTCTACCGGGTCTGTATACTCATATGGAATATTTTCATCAATCCACTTCATATAAAAATCAGTATCTTCATCCATTTTATACAGAGCTGATATAATCGTATCGTAATCATTTCCCCTGAATGTATCTGATGTGAGGTAATAGATTGATTCTGATTTGTCCCTGCTATTCTCCCCGTAATCGTTTTCACGTGAACTGTAGAGGTAAAGGTCGTTTATCATGGCTCTAATATCAGGCTCATTTGACCTTATAATCCCATCAATCTCATGGTCATTTATATGTATATTTTCCTTTATAGCTATATTTTTCAGGACACTGTGCACGCCTGAAGTGAATATTTTATAGTTTACCTCATTTTTTCTTTTATATGGGGTCATTTCTATTTCTACCGATCTGGAAACTATTTCCCTTGCATTATTTTTAGATTTAAAAGAATAGTAATCGTTCATTGTAATTATAACCGGATTTTTTGTGTTTTTTATGATTTCAAGAAGCTCTGACATGCCTCCTGTATCACCACCCGAGGACCTGCTTCTGGATTCAAATATGTTGTCTGCTTCATCTATGAGTATGAGTTTATCGGGCATTCTGGCGTCATCATCAAAAAGATTCCTGTATTGTGATGCCATTAATGCAATCTTTTTCATGCTTTCCTTATTCCTCTGTTCAGATGCGTTCATTTCAACCACAGGAAGCCCGGCGTAACTGGCAAGTGCATATGCTGCACTGGTTTTTCCTATTCCCTGCTGGCCCCACAGTATCAGTGAGTTTTTGACTTCTGAATGGTTCATCCAGGAATCGATCCATGAAATCATGGCTTGCCTTGCTTCATTGCTTAACAGCAGGCTATTTAAATCGGATGGGCGGTAATCATCGGCAAGTGACATTAATGTACCTTCGTGCCAGGAGAAACTTCCCGATCTGGCTTTAACAGGGAGACACCATTTTCATCCTCTACAGCAAGAAGCATGCCCTGGCTTTCCAGGCCCATGAATTTAGCAGGGGCTAAATTATTTATAACAACAAGCTGCTTTCCCATCATATCCTCTGGAGAATAGCAATTTGAAATGCTTGATATGATCTGTTTTTGCTGGTCTCCAAGGTCAACTATAATTTTCAATAGATTTCTTGATTTTTCGACCTTTGTGCACTCTATTACCTTTCCAACTCTGATATCTATCTTATGGAATTCATCTATGCTTATCTCTTCCATACCCTGTATTTTAGCTATATAATATAAACTTATTCATTATGTAGCTGCTTTCCAAATGAAAATGGGTTTAAAGCCCTTATAAATTCCAGTATCTGGTTAAGAGTTATTTGCCTTGACAGTACGGCAACTCCCAAAAATACAATAACTGATGCTACTGAAACGGGGATAAACAGGAGGATACTGTATATTTTTATGTAACTGGTTATACCGAAAAGGAACATGGATTGTGCCAGGATGGGCAATAACTGGTAAAATATCCTCAAATCAGGTTTCATCTTTTCTGCCCTTATTACAGTAACCCGGTAAGCCACGGTCTCAAACAGCATGGCAACAAAAGTGCTTACAGCACCGCCCAGGACTCCAAGCGAAAAGATACGTATTTCAAACACATCGGGGGGTATAAGCAGCAGATCCAGGGAGATATTGATTATGAGTGCGATTATAGTAATTTTTCCTATTTTGGCAGTGAGCCCCCGGGCAACGAGGCTGGAAGAATAAGCAGAATTTATTGCGAAAAGGTAGGCTGCAAGTGTGAGAAATATCAGTATGTCGGCATAGGGTATCAGGGCAGCGGACCATAGATTCGCCACATATACCCTCAAAACAACGAAGATAATTACCAGTGGCAATATGAATATAGATATTATCCGTTCAAATGATGAAATATCTGTTTTGAAGGTTTTATCGCTGGACCCCTGGCTTTTCATGAGCAGTGGAATAAAAAATATGCTTATTGTCCCTGAGAAGGTTGTAATTGGGCTGGCTATACGCTGCAGGCTTGCAAATGCCCCTGTTGCAACAGCATGCCAGTAAAATTCAATTAAAACCTTATCTATGTTTTCACTAACCGACCCGATCACCGATGCCAGTGCCAGAGGATATGCAAGTTTTGTGTATTTCTTGAAGAGTTCCATCGATGGCCTTTTAACTTTCCACGGCCTTCCTAGAAATACAGACAACAGGAAATAGATGAAATAGGAAATACTGTAAATAATTGCCATTAAAATGGCCGCAGATACTGTATTATAACCGGGTATTCTAAGAAAATATGCTGCGCCGAGGATTATAAACAGCGAATTCCTTACCACTGCTTCTGTAATTTGCGGTATTGACATACGTGCAGATTTCAGTTTGGATTTATAATATATGCCAGGGACATCCTTCAACCGTGCAAAGAAAAAGTAAGGGAGAAGAAGTATTATGGCGTATATTTCTACATTGCTCTGGAACCCCCTGTGCAATACATCTATCCAGATAAACAGCGATCCCAAGACAATTGATATTGTAATTAAAGTCTGTACTGTCCTTATTGTTAAAAACGTACCGGTACACACACCCTCTTCATATTCTCCGGATGAGAGGTATTTCAGATGTGCAGTTCCATATCCCAGATCCCCGATAATGCTCAATACACCTATAAATGCCAGGGAAAAGCTGAGGTATCCCCATGATTGCAGCCCTACAAATCTAATAATAAAAAATAAGCCAATATATCCAAATAGTGAATTTGTAACCTGGCCGAAAACCAGCATCGGAGATTTTTTAGCAATCAATAGGATTGCATATAAAATTTAACGAATAAACTTTATGAATTTATAATTTATCCAGCATGCCCATCAACGTGGTTTCATATTTTTCTGCCACCTTCCCATCTGTATCAAGGTACTCTTTGGAAAGAACAGATGGCTTAGGCATCAGTATTTTTGTGGTATTCCCATGTTGAATAAGTACAACCTTGCACGGAATAAAAGCGCCGATGTCTTCATTATCCTTCACAAGTTCGGCTGCAGCCGGTGGAAAACATACATCAAGTATATAGTACGGTTCTATTTCTTTCTGCATTTTGGAAAATATTTCCTTCAGATCAATGTATGAAATAATTAGCCAGTTTGCTTCCTTCAGAAGCTTGTGGAGCCCCCCAAATACTTCTTCAGCACTTTTGTTTAAAGTTTTTTCGTATGAATACATATTGTTGTATTGCAGGCAAATATTTAAAGTTCGTTTAGCATGTTTAATTAATATAACAAAAGCAGTGGATATTACTCACTTTTCAATGAAATTTAACTGCATAATTTCCATATGCCAGATTATTGCTTAACTGATTGGGAGAATTCTAAATTTACAGGATAAAATTATCAGGCAATGAAAATATGTAGATGGCAAAAGCAGTTAAGGCAGAAAACTGTGCTTATCTGGAATGTGAAGATGATGGTTCAGATTCCTCCATTACCATATACTGAAGTTTCTTCCCCTGCTTTATGTATTTATATACCGTATTTCCTGTATCACTATTTATCCTGAGTTTTATCATTCCCTTGGCTGAACTGCGGGCTGAAAGCATTGCAATGCCATCAACATATAATTTTACCGGCCTGTTCCTTGAGCCCACGTCAATGAATATTGTTTTGTTCTTTATTTCAATTAAAGCATCCTGCATTACATTTACATCATCTGATAGTGTATCCACATCTATCTTAAGCCCGTAGGATTTTTCCAGTGCAGTAACTGTTTCGCCTTTTCTTCCAATTAATCTCGGTATCTTTGCATCGGGAACTTTTATTATAACCCTTCCCTCTGAAACGATCTGCACATCCACATGATCTGTTTCAAGAAGTTTCATCATATCTTCCCTTATTTTTGCTGCGGCAATGGCAAATAATGGATTTGCACCGTTTTTCTCGTCACCTACAGGAATTACAACTACCTGGTCGCCGAATGTATATATTTCACTTACAGGCTTGTTTTTTAGAAAATCACGTATAACTATTACCGGCCTTGCAAGGTCTTCCTGATTAAGCCCATATGGTATTTTAATCTGGTAATCTGTTGTAAGTACCTGCGATACTTTCCCTCCCTCTATAAACAGGACAGTGTCCACCACCTGGGGGATTAATCCGAGTTCTATTCTGCCTACAAATCTCTGGATAGCGTCCACAGCTCTGGTAGAATGCACAACACCAACCATGCCAACACCGGCAAGCCTGAGGTCTGAATAAACCTTGAAATCTGAAGTGACACGCATTTCATCAAATACGGTATAGTCCTCCCTGACAAGAAGAAGTATATCTCCGGTTTTTTCCATATCGCCTTCCAGCGTTGTATACTGTGTTATGCTATCATTTACCTGCAAATCCCTTGGTTTTTCCATGGTTTTGACAATTTTGTTCTGGGAGGCATAATATTCTGCCAGTGCTGTAACAAATGTACTTTTCCCGGCTCCTGGTGAACCTGCAACCAGTATTCCATATGCCTTGTTTTGAAGCCTGTCCATCACTCTTTTATCAAGTTTATAATCCTCTATGGAGGTTTTTACAACAGGCCTTACTGCTGTAATCTCCATTATATCTGAGAACGGTGGCCTTGTTATGACAATACGGAGATTCTTCAGCTGGATAACTGTTGCTCCGAACATATCCATTTCTATAAAGGACTGGTCTTCAAATTTGCCTCTCTGGACAATGTTATATGCTATTCTTTCAAGTTCATCGTTTGATACTACATAGTCCAGTTCTTTTAATACCACTTCTCCAGGCTTGCCTGTTTTTATAAGTGGCTTCATCCCGGCTTTTAAATGGACCGATGATGTGTATTCATCAAAAAATTCCTGGATGTCCCTTGCATCTTTCTCCTCGCCTTTAATATAAATAACATTTATTCCCTTTATAGATGCTATAATGCTCTGTATGTGGTCTCCAGTTACAAGTGTAGCTGCATTGTCCAGTGCTATATTTCTAATTATATTGTCAATTTCGCCACTATGGGCATTTTTTATCTGCCATTCCATGGGGCGGTTTCCCATGATATCTATGTAAATTTTGCCTGAATCTGATAATTCCCTTAATTTCTTAAGCTCTTCAAGGGCTGTGAAGCCTATTGACCTCCCCTCATTTGCCTGGTGCTCTATTTCAGCTATCATAGCCTCTGCAAGTATAACCCTTACATCGTTCTTTCCTGCTACATATTCCCTGAATTTTCCGCTTACTATTACTGATGTATCCGGTACGTAATCCACATTAGATAATGTTATATTATTATTTAAATAATTTCAAATTGACTGAAAATACGAAATACACGGGATTTTTTACCGGATTATACGCTTTGTTCCGGAAATAGCCATGTTCAAAAATTATTTAATCCACCTAACTATTTAAGACGTAATGGAAAAGAATGAGATAAGCCCGAATGAATATAAAGTTTTGAATTTCATAAAAAACCGCAGTGATGTGCCTGAAGAGGATATAGATGTTGATACTGACAGGCGCATTGTTTCAAGTTCTATCTCATATCTGGAATTTAAAAATTTAATCAATGTAAACAAAGTGACAGAGGAATCTGTTTCTATCACAGAGGAGGGAAAAAAATACATTGAGAATGGATTCCCTGAAGAGAAATTGTACAATTTCCTGGCTAAGCATGAAAAGTGCTCCATGAAAGAGGTAGTAGATTACATGGGCAGTGACTATAAAATTGCCATTGCAAACACTGCAAAACTCGGAATAAAACCGGCAAATGGCGAGATGGCATTGCACGGTGAAAAACTTGATGATATTTTCAGGAATAAAAGAATGGAATTGTCTGGCATCAGCAATGGGAAAATTCCGGATAAAGTCACCCTGGATGAGTTTTTACACAGAGGGCTTGCAGCAAAACGGAAATACACAAAGAGGATAATTAATATAAATGAAAGTGGGAAAGAAGCGCTGGAAAGCTATGGAAAAGATGATTATTTTGAAATGCTTACACCCTCATTGATTGCCTCTGGAAAATGGAGAGATGCAAAATTCCGCCCATATGACCTGAATTCCAGGGTAGAACCTTTAAATGGAGCCGGCCTGCATCCACTTACGTATTTAATTGAGAAGGTAAGGAAAATTTTTCTGGAGATGGGGTTCACAGAAATGCACGGCCATTTCATCGAATACACTGGATGGAATATGGATATGTTATTTATACCGCAGGACCATCCAGCAAGGGACCTTCAGGACACATATTATGTAGAATCAAAAAACCCGGTGGAATTTGAAAATCCAGAAATTCTTGATAAGGTTAAGAGGGTGCACGAACACGGATATGGGAAATATAGCGGATGGAATTATAAATGGTCTGAGGATGAAGCAAAGAAGTTAATTCTGAGGACACACACAACTGTCAATACAATAAGATACCTGTATAACCACAGGGATAAGCCACAGTATATATTCTCAATAGAAAAGGTATTCAGGCATGAGAGTGTGGACTGGAAACACCTTTCCGAGCTTTACCAGATTGAGGGAGCAGTATATGGCAGCGACGTAAACCTTTCAACCTTGAAGTGGCTTCTCACGGAATTTTATTCAAGATTAGGATTCAAAAATATAAGGCTTATACCATCTTATTATCCCTACACAGAGCCAAGCATGGATGTAGCAGTTGACATAAATGGAAAGGAAGTGGAACTGGGCGGCTCCGGAATATTCAGGCCTGAGGTTACAAAACCTATGGAGCTCAAGGAACCGGTTCTGGCATTCGGGCTTGGTCTTGAGAGGCTTGCCATGCTGTATTATAATTTTAACGATATAAGGGAAATATACAATAGCGATCTTGACTGGTTAAAAAATTATAAAATTAAATTTTAAACTGGCATTACAATTAAAGTTAGCCTTTAAAGGCTAAAAAATTATAAAATTAAATTTTTAAATACCTGATGCCAGTTCTTCCTGCTTCTTTTTTGATGGTAGCAAGGGAAGCATAATTATAGAAATCACCGAGAATATTAGCATTACAACCAGCGATGTGTAAAGTGCCACATGGACATATAGCAGTATTGTTACTATTGCAATGCCTATAGCTCCCCCAACTATATTGCCGAAACTCCATACAAGTGCGTTGGATCTGGTGGAAAATTTCTGGGGTATTGTCTGTGCAACATATCCCAGCAATACGGGAAAACTGGTGAATGCAAATGTTGCGTAAAGCAGGTAAATAACAGTTACAAGGTATACATTATCGGTTAAAAGCATTAAGCCGAAGAATACTGTTGAAGCAATTGTTGTAACTGCAATAGTGAACTTTCCACCGTGGTCTTTCACAACCCTTCCGAAATAGGGCTGCCCGACCACAGCGCCCAGGAAACTTATGGTTAATAAATCTCCCATAATAACCTTTGAATGGAATATATTATCAAAATAATCCGGTGTAAACGTTACGGTGCCCATAAGGAAGAATGACCTTATAAATACAATTGCTGTGAGTATATACAGAAATTTGCCGTATTTCTTATATTCGCTCTCCGATGCTTTGCTTTCTTCTGTATTTTTTGCATGCTTTTTGGTATCGATTTTAATATATTTGCTCCTCTTGAAGAATGAGAGCCCCCCAAGAATTATAACAGCCGCTATGGTTGTATATGCAGCTACAGCTACCAAACCATAGAATTTTCCGAAGAATACTATTGCGTATACAAGCACCGAAGGTATCAGGGCACGCCCCAGGCTGCCGAATGAACCATTAATTCCCATAGCAGTTGATGAATCCTTTTTTCCATATGTGAATGCCAGTATAGAAGCGCCGATAGGATGGTAGAAAGCCTGGCCTATTCCCAGGATTACAGCTGCTACAAGTATTATATAATTGACATATGCCGTAAATACAAATGCCAGCCCGAAGAAGATAGCGGATATTGCTTCAAGCAAAATACCCAGAAATATAAGTGCCCCATCCCTGTCAATTCTGTCCGCAAGTTTTCCTATGGATGGCCCGAGAAGCCCGGAAAGCAGATTGTATATAATTGCCATGACTCCAAGAAATGCAATGCTTACATGCGGGATAACTTTGTAATATGCTATTAAAGTGGGAAATAAAAGGAAGTTTCCATCGTTTGCAAAATGTCCCAATGATGTAAAAATGAGGGATTTCCCCTGGTCTTTCATTTTTATATAAGTGCAAAAAGCTATTTATATTTTTACTAAATTGTTTATTAATAAATTATTTGAAAAAATCTTCTATATCTCTCTTTTTAGGTTTTTCTTCAAATGCGTCTGTAATTTTACTCTGGGGATTTTTGAAAACAGCTATTTCCTTGTCCAGGCTTTCCAGAACCCTGTTAAGGGTTTCCTGCAGCCTTTTTGAATAATATACATAATCAGGGGTGTGCGTGAACTTTCTGCCATCTATAAATGGCTCCACAGCCTGTGGAGTTTTTCCAGCATCAGTAACTATCCATGAAACTTTCATTCCAGGAATAAACGTTTCCCCTGCATCTATAAGCTTTTTGGCCGCATTTACATTTGCCATTGAACCTGCATTTTTATAGGTTGAAAAATTTTTCACGCTTCTTGATATAACAAGTTTGGCTGTGTCTATTTTTCCCGTGGCAACTTCTTTAACCAGGTCTTCAGCGTATTGTTTAGCACCCTCAACATCCCTTGACAGGATAAGGTCAAACACCGTGGAGAGTGCTTCGCTCTGCAGGTCGAATGAGTCGGTTCTCCGGGTTTCATAGCCTCTCACCAGGATTTCACCCGCTGATGATGGAGGATAAACTATTTTCCCGGCGTACCGTTTCTTGGCTCCATGTGAAAATAATGGATCCATTATCTTTTCAAATTCCAGTACAAGATTCTCCTTTCTGGATATGTCTGAACTTAGCCTATTTCCGTATTCTATAGCTTCATCAAGTGTTTTCTTGCCTGATTCGATGAATATGGAATCGGTATCTCCATAGATTACCTTATTCCCTGATTTATCGAGATCTGCAATTATAGATGTAATAGTATTTCTTGCATAGGCTGTAATGGCACTGCTGATTTCCCGGTTAGTGAACCTGTAAAATGATGTTCCCAGGACACCGTAGAAGGTATTCATCAGAACTTTGATGGCTGCCTGCAATCCATCGAGGTAATCGTGATTTGATTTATCCTCTTTCATCTGCTTCTTAACTTCATCACGGTTTTTCATAAGCTGCTCGAGCAGATCGGGTATAATGCCCTTTTTTACTCCCGGATCAAGAAATCTCGCACCGTTGGGAGCTACAATAGTGCCTTCCGGGCTAAGTGTTGTAAAGCATATATTATATTTTATAATCATAGATGGGTACATGCTTTTGAAATCAAGTACAACTATCATATCATACAATCCAGGGTCCATGGTATGCACGTATCCTCCTGCATAGGTATCATTTGAGAATTTGCTCGAACTCATGGGAACGCCGATATTTTCCCTGTCAGCCCGTCTGATCAGCAAAGAATCCACATATGTGCTCGTTCCGCCATTTGTAACATCGTCCAGGGGAAGCATGGATACTGTGGAAAGATAGAGATTTCTATCCAGTATCCTTATTTTCCGGTATATTAAAAGGGCAAGCCTCGCATCCTTTATGCAGTACTTAATTACATCATCCCTCCTGTTCTTCCACTCGTTCTCTATATCCAGCCTGTTAACATCTTCCTTTCCCTCATTGAGAAGCATGTTTGAGACGTAATTCAGGGTTTCATGCTTTGGATGCAATACTTTTCTGACTTCCCACCATGTATCATCTATAACCCTTCCATGAAGCCTCCAGTACTGGTCCATAATCCTTCTGGGGGAGATGTAATCCCGGCCTATGCTGAACCGGACCTTATTAAACTTCATCCGTTCCTCCAGCAGTGGCATGTCATAGCCATCTATATTATAGCCTGTAATTATATCAGGGTCTTCCCTCTGTACCAGTTTATTAAAATCTTCAAGTATCTCCGGTTCAGTACCGGTGAGTGCCCCCTCTGTAATTTCTCCATTGAAAAATACAGAGTATCCAATAACAAAGATTTCCCTGGTGGATATGGAATTTTCAATATCAAATGAAAATATCTTAAGTTGAGGGTTGAAATCATCTGTTTTCTTAACAGTGTTGATTTTTATAACCAGATCTGTAGTATAATTACCCTTTTCACCTTCTGCAGGTTCACCTTCTATTTCAACAGTAGAACCTAAATCAAAATCGTATATGAATCTGTGATGGAAAGGTATATCTGCTGCAAGGGCCTGGCACTGGCATATTTTTCTCAGTTCAGGCACCTTCCAGGGAGACTTTATATAAATCCTCTTAACATTTACATCTTTCCCCTCAAGAAACAATTTTTTATCTTCCATTTTGATAAATTCTGGATTATTTTTAATTTCAGTTATGCATTTTTCATCCGGCTCAACATAGTCAAAATATGGTTTAAAGCCATAATAAAGGGCTGTAATGGATTTATTATCCTCTGTACGCCCGTACAATTCTACCGTTACGTCGCTCTGCCTGTATGAGGCGGCAACGATTCTCATTTTAACATTCATCTATGTGTAGTATTTTAAATCAATATATATTTTTGTCCTATAATGAAGTATCATAACAACAGTGCCATGGATAAAAACAGGCCTGTTGATTATATCGGGTCTTCGTCTGTTTTTGACAGATCACTGATCCTGTTTATGCCATCCAGGTCCTTCATTATATTATAAACTGTGTCAGGAACATCTGATCTCCAGTCTTCTCCCTTGAGTATTTTTTGCCTTATTCTTGTTCCAGACCATGAATTGCGGTTTATCATGGGTAGTGAAAGGACTTCATATTGTTTTTCATAGAATAATCTCCTTACAAGGGGATTGTTGGTGTACACACGGTGAAATGGCGGTGTAAGGGATTCTACATGGGCAACCCACATTGGATTTGAGTTGACATCCTCGATAGGCACTATATAATAATTTGATATTCCATTATTTTCCAGTGTGTTCAGAATCATGAGATAACGTTCTCCAGCCGTAAAGGGATTCATGATTGTGTGGGATAACTGTGCACTCCCGATACCTATAACTACATATTCATTGTGCTCCAGTATATGTTTTATTATAGCCAGATGACCGTTATGGAAAGGTTGGAACCTTCCTATTATAAAGGCTTTCATTTAACCTGAATATGCATATTGTAAATAAATTTTTATAAGAAGGGAAAATTATAGATTCTTTATAGAAAGATACTGGGACAAATATAAATTTTAGTCTTCCGGTGATTTAACATTAATTCCTTCGCTGTTCTGATAGTTGCCTGACCTTCCTGGATAATTTTTCTCCGGAGTTTTTATTTCATAGAATACTATTTGAACAAATTTCATGCCCCTTTTAATCCGGAATTCTTCACCGAAATTGTAAAATGCCATTGTAAGGTTGCCGATAAATCCAGCATCAACAAATCCGAATGATGCAAACACACCTCTCCTTGCATATTTCGATTTTATGTGCAATGAAGCCACAATGTTATCAGGCATGTTGAATTTTTCAAGGCTTGAAATGAAAAACAATGAGTTGGTTTTTATAATATCTAATTCATGGTCTCCAATACGGATGTCATAGCCGTTTGGTGTAAGTGAATCCCTGCTGTAATTTTCAGAGATTATTCTTCCTGCAGCTACATTGTATTCTATCTCCCGATCATTTAACATGTGACTGGATATTATTTCGATTAATTACCTTTGTTATAACCGGATACAGTACAAGGGCCAGCAGGAATGACACATAATAACTTATATCAACACCACCAAGGTAAAGTTTAGAAATTGGCCCTTCAAATATTATTCCGGGGTCCATAAAGGGAACGGAAGCGATGAGGGCTATAAAATATGCTGAAATGCCCGAAATATTCAATCCTGGAATGGTTTTAATATTGAATTTTTCATTCCTGTTTACTATAAAAAAGTCTGCAAGCATAATTCCCAGCCATGGAGTTATCCAGTAATCAAGGAGGAAGAGAAAATCTTCATAGAACGAATAAAATTTTGTATACAGGGCGACCGCCAATGCTATGGCTATAACAATGCCAAAAATAACAGAGTATATGCGCCTTATTTTTAATCCAGTACTTTTAAGAGATATTGAATTGGAATAGAGATTCAATGCATCCGCTGCTATTCCTCCAAGGAAGATTGCTATCAAGCCTATGATTCCATAGGGTCCAAGAACGTGGTTAAGGTCACTGGCAGGATTTCCTGATGGGTCAAGTGACATTATGGCAACAAATACGCCTGCTATTTCCGCCCAGAATGTAGCAATCAAACCACCTGAAAAAGTGTAAATAAACGCATTCTTTGTTTTATTATAGCGGGAATAATCTGCCGCATAGGGCCCCCATGACATAAGATAGGAGAATGATGTTGCAAGAGTTATTCCAAACGCTACGCCAAAACCAAAGGAGGATGGTTTATAGGCATAAATGTCATTGATATGCAATCCTGCATTAAGTATAATAATTGTAAAAAGTATTCCAAGAATAACTGACATTGCCTTCTCAAAATATGATATGGATTTTCTTCCAGAATTTGATATGAGAAATATGATTATACCCATCAATATTATGGAAATTTCATAGTATGGCACATGAAATGCAAGGGAAAATGCGAATGAAGCAAGTATGAGGTTTACTGTTAGCCAGCCCAGTGTGTTAATCCACTGGAGGACTGTCATAAATATTCCGAAATTTTTACCGAAGGCCCTCCTCCCGAGGACCATCTGTGGCAATCCTGTAAGAGTACCTGTCCTGGACATGAATGCTACAAGTATAGACCCCATAACACTTCCGAGAAGCATGGAAAATAAAGACATACCCAGACTTAAACCGAGGAGCACGGGTATAAATCCTATAGCAAAATCTCCAATTGTCATGTTGGATGCAAACCAGAGAGTGAATAGCTCGGATGAGTTGTTTTTCCTCATCTCCTCCGGTACGGGTTCAAATTCGTTATAAACAAATTCAGAATTATGGCCCCCGGATTTTTCTATATCCATATAGGTAAATAAGATAGAATATATTTATTTTTTTAATATAAATTATAAGTACAGTGATCCTGCCTGCTTAATTTTTAACAGTTATTCAGTGCAATACATGGAATTACATTTAACTTTCTTATATTCTGGTTAATATTCTGCAATAAAGTTATATTATACTTTTGAGATATGAGTATAATGAATGAAATTTCCAGGAGGATTGAAGCAATACTGTTTTCATCTAAAGAACCGGTGAAGGCATCAGAGATAGCTGAATATCTAAATATAACAAATGCAGAGTTCATCAAAGCAATTAAAGAAATATCCAGGAATTATGAAAATATAGAGAGCTCATTAATCGTGGGGCAGTTCGGGAACAGTTACAAGATTAAACTGAGCGAAGAATTTGTACCGGTTGTGGATCCTTTTATTGAGAAAGAATTCACTGAAAAGCAGCTTGCCATGCTTTCTTATATTTATAAGATGAATGGGGAGGCTATATCCGGTAACCTCAGGGACAATTTTGGCTATGCTTACAAAGAGGATCTTGAAAAATTAAAAAAAGGTGGAATGGTATCATCAAGAAAATATAGGAATACACATAAGTATAAGGTTACAACAGAGTTTCACCGTAAATTTAATATTAATAAGAGGACATTACGGGCAGAGGAACAATGAACGTCTTGCTAGTAGGCAGTGGTGGTAGAGAAGATGCAATTGCAAGGAAGATAAGGGAAACAGATAACCTTTATTCAGTCGTCAGCAATGAAAATCCATCTATACTTGGATTATCGCGCAATGTAATAAAATATAATAAGAATACACAGGAAATTGTAAATTTTGCTAAAAAAAATAGGGTAGATATTGCATTTATCGGCCCGGACGACATATTAAATACGGATCTTGTGGACAGCCTTATAGAAAATCATATTCCTGTGGCTTCGCCTGGACAAAAGGCTGCAATGATTGAAACTTCAAAGGAATACATGCGCAATCTGATGGAGAGGCACCACATAAAGGGAAATATTGAAAATAAGCTCATATCAGATAAAGAAGTGCTCAAAACATTTTTTGAAAACAACGATACTGAATACGCTGTAAAGCCAATAGGGCTTACTGGAGGAAAAGGCGTAAAAGTTATGGGGCTTCAGCTTAGCAACGTGGCTGAAGCTATAGCATATGCATCTGATATTATTGATCGTGATGGCAAGGTGCTTCTGGAGAAAAGGGAAATAGGCGAAGAGTTCTCAATCCAGGCATTTACAGATAGCAAAAATGTGGTATTTATGCCAGTTGTCCAGGACTATAAAAGGTTGTATGAAGATGACCTCGGGCCGAATACCGGCGGGATGGGGTCAATATCAGACAAGAATTTTATTTTGCCATTTTTATCTATAGATGTAGTTAATGAAGCAAGGGGTATACTTAATGACATTGTCACAGCAATGAGAGAGGAGAACAATCCTTTCAAGGGTGTAATTTACGGGCAGTTTATGAGCACAGCACAGGGTGTAAGGGTTATTGAAATCAATTCAAGATTTGCAGACCCTGAAGGAATAAATGTACTAACACTGTTGCAGTCAAATATTGTTGATATTTTCCTGGACATATACAGCGGGACATTAAAAAACAATATAAAATTTAAGAGCAAAGCTACTGTGCTTAAATATATTGTACCTCCCGGTTATGGAATAAAACCTGTGGAAACAGAGCTAACAATTAAGGATAGAATTGAAACTGATAATTTCAAAGTTTACTATTCATCGGTTTCTGGCACCCTGAATCATGTAACCACAACAAAATCCAGGTCTTTAGCATTGATAGGAATAGGCGATAGCATATACGAGGCCTCAGATATCGTTGAAGACAATTTGAAATATATAACAGGAGATTATTATATCAGGCATGACATAGGCACGGAAGCCATGATAAAAGGAAAAATTAAAGATTGATGGTACCGAAAATTCTGGGTACCATATTATTATTTGAAAGAACCATTGTCTTCTTTACCACAGGAATTTTTTTATCTAAAATTATATGGTCGTTCTCAAATTTGCCCCTCTGGAATCTCATAATATCCGACACAAATATTTCAAAATTGTCACCGAGGTCTAATTTCAGGCTTGTTTGTGGCACAACCTTCCCTGGTATGGTTTCAGCATATTCAAAGGGCTTATCTGATAGAAACATCCCCCTTTCCATATCGGTAGGCTCTATGTTTTTCAATGCAAGCCCTACTCTGGATCCTGCGCCTGCACTGTCCACATCCTCATCATTCATCTGTATTGACCTGACCTCTACCTCACGATCCAGGTCAGAAAGTACCAGTTTCTGGTGTTTTGAAATGCTTCCGGATAAAACAAAGCCAAGGGCAACTGTGCCTACTCCCTTAACCTTAAAAAAGTGATCTATTACAGTTAAATTCTGATCGCCATTTCTGGGTATGTCCATTGCCTTTATTTCATCTATGAGTTCCATTGGCTTTCCGGTAAAGAATTTATAATCCTTTAATGAGGTATTTCCTATAATTTTTTTAATAACAGGCTGTTTCTCTTCATCAGCTATTATAAATCCCCTTGTTTTGCCCATAAGGTCAAGAGCTATTATTACTTCACCCAGGTCCTTATTGATGGAGCTGACTTTAATTATTGCTATATCTGAAGGATATATTGAATCTGTAAGTGATGACACCTTCTCCGGGTATTTTATCGGCTCTATAAATGTCATTATTATATTTTCATCCTTCCGGTGGTAAAGCTGTATGTCACTATTTGTCCCTACCTTTGCGATTTCCTTTATATAATCAGAGGCGTTGTAACAGAAAATGCTGTATGATTCCATAGTCAGTTATGCATTAAAGCTTAAAAAGATTTAAGGTGGAGTTATATTTCTGTTTAATAACTCTGGCCTCTGCTAATAATAGTTTTCCTTATCTCCCTCTACTCCCATTATTGCGTTTTTTAGAAGTATGGCCATGCCATCCGAATCTGATGGTGTTCTGGCACGTGCGTATTTTATGCCCTGGGATTCAAGAAACTCTTTATACTTTACATCAAGATCGTATAGTATTTCTAGATGTTCATATAAAAAGCCAATTGGAGATACAAGTAAATTGTTAATTTTATCTTCTTTAAACAGGTCAATCTTAGAATATATAGATGGTTCAATCCATTTTCCATGTGGCCCCTGGCTGTAAAATGCAGTATAATACTTTTCAATGCCAAGCATATCTGAAATTTTCCCTGCATTTCTTTCCAGTGATGCCTGATAATCAGATTCGTCATCTATCAGGGGAAGGCTATGTGCAGTGAACAGGAAATTGTCAAAATCATATACGTATTTGCTGATCTCTGAAACCCACATAGAAGCCAGTATGCTGTAATCAAGGCCATTTATGAACCTCAGTTTCATATTTTTTCCTTCCATGGCTTTTTTCACCGGTATTTCGTATGATTTTCTAATATTGTTTGACTTAAAAGCAAACAGTGGCAATGCAATTATTTCCTCATAATCTGCATCCAGTGATGATACTGTTTCTTCTATTCCGGGATGCCAGTGCTTGTAGGCATCTATGATCTCAAAATCACCATATCTTGCCAGCAATTTCCCAAGTTTATTTTTTAAATTTTTAATTATCTGGTTTGAGGGAGATATGCCATTGACCATTTCATATTTTTTAATATTTTCTTCCATGATCTTTTCCGGTACGGGTTTCCCATTAAATATGCCTGATAGATATTCCGGAACATCATCAATCCTTTCAGGGCTTCCGTAACTTAATAATATAACTTTCTTCATAAATGGTTTATTTTAAGCGCGCATTTATTTCTTTCTACATTTTATTTATATGGAAAAAACACTGGCCGCCGGATATTCAACCGGGAGCTTAGATATAGGTTGGATAGAGAGGGTATAATAAAAATAACATGGACCAACACTGGATTTACACAATTAGAAATTCAATAAGCCAATAGCTGGATAAATTAAGATTTTATCTATAAGAATGAACGGTGTCTGTTATGCTTTTGAGCGTGTCAGGATCTGTTTCCGGCAATACGCCGTGTCCAAGATTGAATATATAATTATCATCCTTTCCTGCTTCACCGAGGATTCTACCAGTTTCTTCCAGTGCTGCTTCCCTGCTGTACTGAACAAGATACGGGTCTAAATTGCCCTGCATTCCTATGCTACCATTTAATATTGTTCTGGCATGGGATAATTTTATTCTCCAGTCAACACTCAGTATATCCGGCTTAATATCATTAAATTGTTCTATCATGCCTGAACTGCCTGTTGAAAAGTATATAACAGGAACCTTGCTTTTTATTGATTCTACCAGTTCAATAATGTCGTTTTTCAGGTATTTCTCAAAGGTATATGGCGATAAGGCGCCAAGCCATGAATCAAATATCTGTATGGCATCCACGCCGGCTTTGACCTGCATTGTTACATAGTCAAGTATCATGTTTTTAATCATTTTTTTCATTATTCCAAATGAAGGGTCATTTAACATAACCTTCTTTGTGTATACAAGATTATTATCAGAAACTCCAGCAATAATATATGACATAACTGTTATGATTCCCCCGGAAAAGCCAATAAGGGGGGTTTCAGGGTGATTCTGCTTGAAGAGCCGGATTGCGTCATATGTTCTGTATTTTAAATCTCCTGTATTGAACTCATGTATTCCTTCCATACTTTTATTGTGCCTGTATCCATTCCCTATATCAGGCCCTGAACTGTTAAAATCTATTTTATACCCCATGGCTTCCAGAGGCAATATTATATCAGCGAATATTATTGCTGCATCCACTCCGAGCAATTTTACAGGGGCATATGTAATTTTTTCAGTAATTTCAGGGTCCATGCACATTTTCCTGATATTATATAATTTCCGGAGTTCCTTATATTCATCCATATATCTGCCCGCCTGGCGCATAAACCATACAGGGATATGGTCATGCGGTTCCTGTTTCAATGCTGGAATAAAATTGTTCATGGTTTCACACGCCTTATGGTTCTGGGGTATGGAATTGTCTCCCTTACATTGGATAATCCACAAATCCACATTACAAGCCTATCAAGCCCCAGGCCAAATCCACTGTGTGGAATGCTCCCATATTTCCTTAAATCAACATACCAGTAATAATCTTCAGGATTCAGGTTATTTTCCTTTATCCTGTCAAGAAGTTGCTGGAGATCGTATATTCTTTCTCCCCCGCCTAAAACTTCGCCATACCCCTCAGGTGCCAGCAGATCATGGCATAGTATCTCTCCGGGATTGTCGGGGTCCGGCCTGTGGTAAAATGTTTTTAAAGATTCTGGATAATCGGTAACAAATATAGGATTATCAAAATGCACCATTATCCCGTATTCTTCGTCTGCCCCGAGGTCATCCCCATATTTGAGGTTCATGCCAAATTCCTTTGATTTTTCAATTAAATCCTTATATTTTATCCTTTCAAAAGGAATTTTTATATTTTTTATTTTATTGATATCTCTTTTAATGATTTCCAGATCTTCCAGATTATTTTTCAGTACTTCGTCTATGATGTATTTTATCATTTTTTCTTCATCGGCCATCATGTCTTCATTGCTATACCATGCTGCTTCACCCTCTGCGTGCCAGTACTCGGTAAGATGCCTTCTTGTACGTGATTTTTCAGCACGGAAGCTTGGTGCTATAGTGAATACTTTTTCAAGGCTATATATGAGTGTTTCAAGATAAAACTGTGAGCTCTGGGTTAAATTTACCTTTTCCCCGAAATAATCTACATTGAATAAAGATGAGCCGCCTTCTGTGGCAGTAGAAACAAACATTGGAGCCTGAACCTGGTAATAATCCTCTTTATAAAAATAATCGGCAAATGCCTTAAAAACTGTAGACCTGATTTTTAATACTGCTGTAAACTCCCTGCTGCGCAACCAGAGATGGCGGTTGTCCAGGAGAAATTCTTCCCCGAGGTCTTTAGCAATTGGGAAATTTTCATTCCTTTCATATATTTTATAAGATTGCAGGGAGATTTCATATCCGGTTACTGCACGGGGCTCTTTCCTGAGTTTCCCTGAAAGTTCAATGCTGCTTTCTATAGTAAGGGATGAAATTTCTTTCATCTGTTCATCGTTCAGGTTTTCCGAGGATGCTATGCATTGTATTATGCCTGTAGAGTCTCTCATAACTATAAACGTTATTTTGCCAGAACTCCTTATACGGTATACCCACCCCCGGATACTGACAGTTTTTCCAAGTAAATCATCTGATAATGCTTCCTTTATTTTTTCCATTAAAAGTGAATATTGATTACACATATATTTTTTAGGTTTATACAATACTATGGCAATTATATTACATTGAACAAATAAAATCAATTGTTCCGGTTATCCCCACAACTGTTATTTCTTAATAACTGCATATATCTGTTTACAATTACTCTATGGCAGGTGGATTTCTCCATAAGCAAGCACTTTAGGGTAGCAAAAGCATAGAATACAATTATTTCTCTAACCGGATATAATTAACAGGCACAATACATAAATATTTATAACATTATTAAATTCTTTAACAATATTTTAAAGGAGAATAAATATGTACATATTGCTTGAGGATGAATACGTGATAAGGGTTCCGCCTGAACTGTTGAATGATAATTATTCTGATGCCGTTGCGGAAGCCTCAAAATCAACTTTAGAAGGTAAGCTAGTGGATATCCAGGAAGGCCAGAAAAATATTGGAAAATCATACATAGTTTCTGTAAATAGCATCGAAATGAAGGGCGAAGGCACCATAGTGCATGGTGACGGTGGTGTGTACCAGTCCATAAAATACAGTGCCCTGGCATATTTTCCAAAGATGCATGAAGTTGTGGATGGAATAGTTGTGGCTGTGCAGAAATTCGGTGCATTTATAAAATTCGGGCCATTTGAAGGGCTTTTGCATATCAGCCAGATTATGGATGATGCTATAAATATTGATATGGAAAACCAGAGAATAGTGGGAAAGGATAGCAAAATGGAATTGAAAGTAGGAGATAAGATCCGTGTAAGGATTGTTGCCCTGAATCTATCCTCAGCATCCCTGTCTGATAGCAAAATAGGATTTACTGCTAAACAGCCCGGGCTTGGAAAATTGGAATGGATGAAAAAGGAGAACGTTAATAATTGAGGTGTTAAATGAAAAAAGCGTATAAGGCCTGCAAAATTTGCAAGAGGCTCACAACTGAAGATGTATGCCCGGTACATGGGGAAGAACGTACAAAGGTAGACTGGTTTGGATTCCTGATAATAAACGATATAAATTCCCAGATTGCACAAAAAGCTGGAATAACAGAAAAAGGTATATATGCCATTAAAGTTAGATCGTAATATTGTAATAGGAAGCAGGGAAAGGAAATATATACAGGATTTCAAATATTCCCTGTGCTCCGTTGATGATATAAGAGAACTGGCTTTAAAAAATAAAATTATTTCCGTGGGAGATGTAACAACTGAGAATTTGAAAAATGCGGGCATTAAACTCAATCTCCAGATAGTAGACCTGGTAACTAAAAGGGATGGAAAAAGATTTATGCATGAAGAGGGGTCAATAACTGTTTCTAATCCGCCTGGAATCATATCTATTGATTTAATGAATAAAATTTATGAATTTATCAGCACTGGCGTCCATGGGAGAATAGAAGTAGATGGCGAAGAGGACCTGGCAGTTATACCAATAATTTTTTATGCAGATAAGAATACAGTAATAGTTTATGGCGTGCCTGACGTGGGTATGGCGTACATAAAAGTCAATGATGAAATAAAAGAAAGAATAAAAGAAATGATAATGGAGATGTACAGAAATGAGCAATGAAAAAATGATTAAGAACTTCAGCGTTGATTCCGAAAGGGATAACAAATTGCTGTTCAGAAAAGAGATAAAATATACAATAGATTTTAAATCTGGAAAAACTGTAAGCAGGAATGAAATAAAAAAACTGCTTATGGATTATTATAAAGCCAAAGAGGAAGTCATAATAGTTGACCATAATATTCAGGAAACAGGAAAGGATTCCCTGAAAGGATATGTGAAAATATATGACACAAAAGAGCATGCAATGCTCTATGAGCCGGATTATGAGCTATTAAGAAATGGATTAAAGGAAAAGGAGAGTAAATAATGGAAAAAAGAGAATTATATGCAGTAGAAGCAGATAAAATAGTCAGAAAGCGTAGAACATGCCCCAGATGTGGCGCGGGTGTATTTATGGCAGAGCACTCTGATCGCTATACCTGTGGAAAATGCAAATATACTGAATTCAAAAAGAAAAAATAAATTTTAAAAAATTATAAATTATAAATAAGCCCGGTAGTTTCACCGGCCTGCTTTTCTATTGCTGTTATCCTGCGTTTTATGAATTCCGATGTTGGTTTATCATCAGATTTTAATCCCAATAGTTCAACAAGGTAGGTTAATTCATAATCAAGGACCATGCTGAGGTTTCTGAGATATTCCTGTTTTTCTTCGGGAACCTTTTTCCTCTGTGTGGCTACAAAGCAATCCAGATGTACAGGCCCTTCCTTTGTGAAGGTAAATTTCTCCCCTGTTTTTATTATTTTATTACATGTATAACATCCATATTCCATACACCATAATAATTTATAAGATGTTAAATTTATCGTCGCTTCCTGGAATTACAATAAATATAACACGTATTAGCTCTCCAGAAAGATTTAAAATTTTCTATTAGCTACATGGTAATTATAATAGTATTATAATTTCTCAAGAGTCAGTAATTTTCATTAGAAGGGTGCACATTAAATCCTGCTTTATAGCTTGCAATGGCATGTAGTTCCAGTATTCCGGGTCTAAAAAATAAGAATTTATATAACATTATTTTTTGATTTTTTTAACCATAAGTTTTAAGCCAATCCTGCCAGTAACAACAACTTTATCATATTTTTCAATGGGCTCATCGCCATTATTAATAACTTCCCATGATACGCCATCGATTTTTATAAACCCGCCGGCATTTTTATCTATATTGTTGCTGGCAATTCCGATTATATTTGTCATTGATTCTGATCCGGTATATTTTCTTCCACGTTGTGATGAAATGATTTTATACAGATAATATACTGTCACGGTAATAATAACTACAAGTACTATTATTACAAGGATAACTGCGAATACAAGGGACCCGGGCACGGCTGTTGTATAATCAACTGGAATTATCTCAGTAAACATATTTACCACGAATTAATATATCTTACCTGCTAAAAAGTATTTCTATTAAATCTTCAACTAGCAACCATGGCATATTGTTAAATATAAAAAATTCAATGTTATGGAAAAATATAGATTTGCCAGAAATTTATATTACTCGTACATATTTTTTGGAGCCGAATCCGCAGAAAGAACCTCGGATATGAGCTTGTTGGCATCGTTCTCATTCAATCCCAGTGATGAAACAAGATAGTCTTTTATTTCTTCCTTTGTTTTTCCAGCACTGGCCATTTCCTTTATCATCATAGCTGTCCTTTCTATAACGCCAGAATTGAATTCATCCTCCATATTCAGTGCCTTAACCATCAGGTAGAAAGCTGCCAGTATTGTGTTAAGTCCGGTATTAAGAACGTCCTTTGTCAACACGGATAGATCAAAATCTTCCCTTGCTACAACTTCCTCATTGATCCCGTCAAGCATAAACTTTACCATTTCAACTTTTTGATTTAAAAGCAACAGCGTTCTGTATATTGTAAGGCGTGGCTGGTTCTCTACGGTAGCTGTTTCAATTCCTGTTCTGACTATAAGGCTGCAGGATTTCTTTTGATCGTCTGCATAAAGCAGGATATCAAAGGGTATTTTGTTGTTTTCAAGAGCTATATAATTTCCCACTTTCTTTATATTCCATTTTAAATCAATCAGGGAGCTTGCATTATCTGTTCCGGAACTGAGCCATTTTAATATATCATCAAGGGTTACCATAATATTATATCTGTACAAAGTATTTTAAATGTTTTATTAAAATTAAAGGGGTTTATACCTTTTTAGGGAGACTTCATAAATTTCACCACGGGAACCAAGAGAGTTAAGTATTTCATCCACCTTTTCCCTTGAGATGCCTGCGTTTGAGCATGAAATTATAATGTCATCATATTTGCAGCCTGGCCCGCTGTCATTATTTTTTATGTATGCCAGTACAAATTCTTCTATGTTAAAAGTCTGTGGAGCCCCTGTATTTTGCTGGTTGGATGAATTGCCCTCTGTTTCAAAACTTTCCGGATTTTCAATATCCATCTCCCGGTGTGCCACAGCCATTACCGGGGAATCAAAATTGATTGAAGATATTGCATCCATATAGGACTTAAAGTCATAATCAGTGTAATATTCTTTCGCCCTTATTGCGTCCTCTGCTTCATCCTGCGAGTATCCGAGCTTGAGAAGTGTATCAACTGTTGCCACATCGTCTTTTATGGCTTCGGTAATTGCGAGAATCTTCCTTTTTGCAACATAAGAAGCACGTACCCCCCAGAAATACCGTTCCGTTTCCCCGATGCTTTTTATCAACTCTGGATTTACAGAAAAGTAGAATATTCCATCATCTGTTTTAAATGAGCTTACTTTTCCCATAACCATTACTATGTCGTTCACATTAAATTTATCCAGTTCCTCAGCCATTTCACTGCTGAAGCCAGTTTTAAATGCTGTGAGGTAAAACGACCCGATATAATCAGCAACCGTTACTTTTACCATCCGGTCATCGGAATTTTTATATGTTATCGCTCCGGCAAACAGTATACGTTTTACCTTTGTACCCAGGGGAGTTATAACATAAGGCCGCTTCTCCTCACCCTCAAGTTTTGTTGAATCCTTTAGTTCTCTCGAAAATAACCAGTATGAGTTTTCCCTTTTTGTATACGCCATCATTTCACCTGTTGATTTGCTTCTATCTCCCTGCTTATATCTTCTCTTTCTATATTTGTTATGGAATTAACCCTGAGAGATAGATCTTCTTCATTTTTAATAAAATCTGCGTTGATTTTAACTGCGTGGCCGTATAGCTTTTCTTCCAGCATTCTGTAAATCTCTCCTGCGTAATGTGGAAGCTCTTCCTCCTTTATGCCAATAAAAGGCATAATTGCATTTTTTCCTGCTATGCACTGTATATATTTCGTTCCATCGTCCAGTGTAAAATATGAAAATATGTCCAGTTTTGTTGGTTTCTCAGGATGATCCGGGCATACGCCATTGCTCAGGGGCTTATTGCATTCACTGCAGCGTTTTATAATGCCACTTTTTGTCCCCAGTGTAATTATGAATCCCATTATAGTAATTCCACCTGCAGGGTTATCGACCTCAAATAATTTATAGTATCTCTGAAAGTCCATATCCTCATTCTCAATAAATACCTCTGTTTTATCGCCTATTGAAATTTCCAGCTGTTTGTTGAATTCAGATACCCTGGCGCCCACAATTCT
The DNA here is from genome assembly GCA_021846695.1 of Thermoplasmata archaeon. The sequence goes on along the minus strand of JAJZWN010000005.1, from coordinate 5,530 downwards.
GTATACCTTTCCGTTTTCCAGAGGTTTCCCGAAGGATGATATCCTTACACGTGATGTATCGTCTTCTATGAAGCCATTGTATATTGTAAATGTTTTTCCGGCTTTGTTATATTCCTTGCCGGACATATTGCTTATTTTCCCGGTTACAGCCACAAATGGATTCTTTGTTGTAAGATCCATTAGCTTCACATCTTTATATGTGTTTTTTACTTCCATTTCTTCCCCGGGTTTTAGCATAATCTCTGTTTTGGAGTCGAAGTAAAGTCTCATTCGATCGTTGTAAACCTTTGTTTTCGCATATTTTATCTGTACAACATCACCGGGTTTTATAGGCGCAGGGAATTCCCATGCAGTGTATGGCAACACGCCGGTTTCGTCACCTGCAAGGCCATAATAATATACAGTATCGCCCCTGGATGTTGTTATTTCCCGTTTGTCAACAGAAAGTATTTTGACCTTCCCCTCAACATTATTCAGGTTACCCTGCATTTCATTAATTTTCATTATTTCATATCCCTTATGCTTATTTAATGGTTTTCCGTTGGGGCCGGCCATTTTAATATAAGATTCCTGGCTGCACCTATTTCATCTATCCTGTGAACAGATGTGTTTACAGGCGATTGCTTTAACTCTTCTTCAGGAACTGAAAGTGCCTTTTCCATTACATCTATATAATAATCCATATCCTTCTTCGTTACCGATTCTGTGGGTTCAATCATCATTGCTTCCTTCACAATCAACGGAAAATATGTGGTAGGGGAGTGGATTCCATAATCCAGTATGAATTTGGATATGTCCAGCGCCTTCCTGCCCGTATTCTCTGTTGAAAGTACAAATTCGTGCTTTTTCAGTTGTTTATAGGGTATCTTATAATATTTCGATAATTTTTTTGCCATATAGTTTGAATTCATTACTGCTCTCTTTGCATTTGCACTGAGATTATTTCCATTCTTCAATACGTATGAGAATGCCCTGAGTACCACACCAAATGAACCGTTATATGAAGATACTTTGCCTATTGTATTTTTGAGCCCGTAGAATAGGGAATATGTGCCTTTGTCATTAACCACTATGGGAACAGGCAGGAAATCCATGAGGAAGGATTTTACAGCCACAGGACCGGCACCCGGGCCTCCGCCGCCATGCGGGGTTGCAAATGTTTTATGCAGGTTAAAGTGCACTATGTCAAACCCCATCTTGCCGGGAGTTGTAATGCCCAGTATAGCATTGAAATTTGCGCCGTCATAATAGAGCAACGATCCATTGTTGTGTATTATTGTAGCTATTTCAGATATCTGGTCATCGAATATGCCCAGTGTGTTTGGATTTGTTATCATAAAAGCTGCGGTATTTTCATTTACTGCCGCTTTTAATGCCTCAAGGTCTACCAGCCCATTTTCATTTGATGGAACCTCAACTACTTTGAAACCGGCCATAACGGCCGATGCAGGATTGGTGCCGTGTGCTGAATCAGGAATTATGATTTCATTGCGTTTATCAATTTCTCCACGGGTTTCGAAATATTTTCTTACTATAAGAATTCCTGTTAACTCCCCATGTGCCCCAGCAGACGGCTGAAGTGTTGCATAATCCATGCCTGATATTTTAACGAGAAACTGCTGCATGTTGTACATTACCTCGAGTGTGCCCTGTGTTTTTAACTGGCTTTCCATAGGATGAATATCCCGGAAATCCGGCAAAGATGCAGCATAATTTGCATATTTTGGATTAAATTTCATGGTGCAGGAACCCAGCGGGTACATACCAAGATCCACCGAATAATTCATTTCCGAAAGCCTTGTGAAATGCCGTGATACATCAACGCTACGCACATCCGGTAGTTTAAGGGACTTTCTCCTTATTGACTCTGGATAGCTATCTTCAACATCATCCATATAGAAATCATTTCCTGTATTAAACTGATTCAGGAAATCCTCATCATAATAAGCTTGCCTGTACATTTTAATCACCCAGTATTTTTGCCAGTTTCTCTATATTTTCGTCGCCTGTCTTTTCTGTAACTGAAAAAAACGATGCATTTCCGTATCCATTATATTCTGATATGGAAGATAGCCTTATTCCACCTGATATGTTGTTGCTTTCAAGAATCTCCAGCCGGTCAAAATAAAACAGGTTATCTGAAAAATTTATCCCGTCAAATACAGGCTTAATCCCTGCAGATTTCATATTATTTTTAAGTTTCCTGCTCTTATTCATTGTTATCAACGCTATTTTTCTTAGCCCTTCGGAACCCATGATGGACAGGTATGCAAGTGATGCTACAGCCAGAAGGGCCTGGTTTGAGCATATATTGCTCATAGCCCTTGAACGCCTTATATGCTGCTCCCTGGCCTGGAGAGTCATAACAAATGCTTTCTTTCCCTCAGAGTCTTTTGACAGTCCAATTAACCTTCCAGGAGACCTGTGCACATATTCTTTTTTAAATGAAAACAGCCCGAGTAGAGGCCCTCCATAATTCATATGGATTCCCAGCTGTTGCCCCTCAGCCACAGCTATATCTGTACCGTATTCTCCAGGAGGTATAATAAATCCGAGTGATACAGGATCATAGTATGTTATCAGGATAGAATCTTTCTTGATTTCACTGACATGAAACGCATTTTCATCTATAAGCCCGAAAACATTCGGGTTCTCTACAATGATTGCAGAAGTATCAGATGTTACTTTTGACTTCAGGTCCTCAAGATCCAGCAGCCCATCTGTTCCGAATCCATATGTTATAATTTTTAAATTAAGCCCTTCCGTGTAGTTCTTTATTATGCTCAATTGTGATTTATATATATTTTCTGGGATTAAAACTTCGCTTTTTCCATTGATACGGTATGCCATTCTCACGGCCTCTGCCAGGGATGTAAAACCGTCATACATGGAAGAATTTGTTATATCCATCTCTGTAAGGTCTGATATTATGCTCTGGTATTCAAATAGAGAATGAAGAATTCCCTGTGATATTTCAGGTTGGTATGGAGTATATGATGTTAAAAATTCATTTCTGCCTATTATCTCATCAACAAGTGGTGGCACAAATCTATCATATATGCCATTGCCCAGGAAATTCATATTTCCTGCTTTATTCTTTCTCCCCATATCTTCTATGGCTCTTATTGTAGAAAACTCATCCATAGGTTTTCCCAGATCCAGGGATACCTTTAATCTGTCCGGGATATCACTGAATAAGCCATCAACGGATTTAACATTAAGATAGTCCAGTATTTCATCAGTTTCGCTCATTTAGGCAACCATTAATAAAGAATATTTAAACATTATAGTGGGTGGAGAAATATGGCTACTTAGAAATTAGTCAGATAATTTCACGTTTTAATTTCTTATAATTGTTGCCGTACGGATTCCTAATTTTTATCGGAATACAGCAGGATATTTAACAGGTATGCCCGGAATAAAAACAGGTTAATGTGGAATACTTAAATACATGAAAACATAACATAACCTTATGGTATAAATGGAAATATCTATATGAAGTTTAATTCTAATACATATTTTTACTTTATATTACTACGTAATATATATTAATATTAAAGCTAAAACAAAAATTATAGCTAATAGTAGAAATACTTTTATTAAATAACATTATATTGATATCGAGGTAATAATAATGGTAAAAACAGGTTTGATGCGTGGATCAGTAGGTTTCTGGCCCCTTGTCGGGCAAACAATTGCATTTACAGCACCCCTTGCTTCAGTTGTAACTTCCCTTACAGGAGCTGCATTATACGCTAAAGGTGCACTGCCACTGGCTATACTTATAGCAGTGATAAGCGGGCTTATCTGGGTAAACACCCCCTACCAGTATTCCACTAAAATTGCCAGTGCAGGCGGGTTCTATACTTTTACCAGAAAAGCTATAGGCCCAAAATATGGACTTTTTGATGGGCTCATATATTTAATGTTTGAGTATGCGATCCTTGCTAACACTACTCTATTCTTTTCGGGAGTTTTAATTCCTGCTATTTTTTCAGACTTTTTTGGTATCACAGTATCGAAATATCTCTGGATTCCAATTTTAATTGTATTTGTATTGATTTTTACTGTATTGCCTTATATAGGAATTAAACCGTCAGTGAAGTATGCCCTATTTGGTTCATTGCTGGAGATAGCAATACTTATAATTTTAAGTGCAGCAATCATAATAATTTCAGGGCCGAAAAACACCGGTACCGTTTTTCTTCCAGAATTGTCCGGAGGGATATCACCTCTTTTTGAGGGAGTAGTCCTCGGAACGTTTCTAATGACAGGTGCTTCCGGGGCCGTTTACATAGGGGAAGAGGCAAAGATGCCAAGAACAAATATTAAGAAGGCCATGGCAGTGAGTTTTGTTATAACAGGAGCACTGTTTTTACTTGTTGCATATGCATTTACCATAGGATGGGGACCTACAAAAATGGGGAACTTCGCTACTGAATTAATTCCCGGGCTAATACTATCGGATAAGTTTCTTGGATTTCCATTTTTAGTAGTGATTGTTATCCTGCTATTCAACAGTGTTTTTGTATCCATGGTATCTCCACTGAATGTCCTTGGCAGGATATCTTACTCATTTTCCAGGGATGGCGTAATGCCGCCATGGTTTGTCAAAATTCATCCAAAGTACAAAACTCCTTCAAACGCAATTGCTTTTATGGGAATATCCAGTATAGTTGTAAGTGTTATTGTAGGGCTGGTCTATGGGCCTTTTTATGGTTACATAATACTGATCACAATTGCAAGCCTGGCACTTTTTGCTGGTCATATAATGAGCGATTTCGCTTTGCCATTTCTATATCATAAACTACATGAATTAAATATTGGTTTACATATAATATTGCCTATCACATCCCTGATAGTGCTGGTATTCGGGGTGTATTTCAGTGTTATACCTCCTGTATTTCCATACAGCCTGGCTACAACAGCCACAGTTATTCTTATTGCCTTAATAGGAATATTCGTGGCACACTTTGCTAAAAAAAGAGGGAAAAGCATAGAAGATATAGGAACCATAGAAGCCCCTCTTCCAGGAAGCAACAATGAAAAGATAAATAAATAAAAATATTCCGTTAGAATTAGAAAGATATGAAAACGTATCCGAAAGTTGCTGTTGGCGGAGTAATAACACTTGGAAATAAGATACTGCTGGGGAAAAGGAGGGACGAACCTGATAGATACAAATGGGCGATACCGGGTGGGAAGCTGGAGTTAAATGAAACCATTGAAGAGGGGCTAAAAAGGGAAATGCTTGAAGAAACCGGATTAACTGTTGAAGTAGAAAACCTTCTGGGCATCTCGGAGATAATTAGAAAGGATTTTCATTATGTTATCCTTGATTATAAATGCAGGCCTGTAAAAGGGATAGAACAGGCTGGATCGGATGCGTTGAAGCTCAAATATTTTGATATGGAATCACTGGACAATAGTATCAATGAAAGCACAATGGAATTTATAAAAGAGATGAAAAAATCAACAAACTTTATCCATATTATAAAAAAAGATATTGATTAATAAAAAATGCTTAAAA
>JAJZWN010000004.1:19288-48777 GCA_021846695.1 Thermoplasmata archaeon | reverse complement strand
ATACTTGAATATGAAAAGGGATATACATACTATATACGGTGGATTGACCCACAAAGAACTCACAGTATTCCCTGATCATTGCCATAATGGAGTTATGGATAAAATCATTATACAAGGAACTCAATTCTAGATATTATATATTAATATTGTTACCGAAATATATATATATATATTCATGTATTAATATCATTATGAATAAAAAGAAGGTAATAATAGGTGTATTAATAGCCCTAATATTTGTAATGATTGCATTTGTCCCTGCAGCAGACAATATGCATACAGTTCATGGCAATGCAGCAGTTAATAAAATATCGCCACAACTTGCCATTGGCAATTATGCTGTGAACGGTAATACATACAATAATTTTGAACAAAACAATTTTGCAAAAGGTGATTTAAATTGGAAGGCAGTTAATTTAGCAAAAAGCCCGTCATTAAGCGGGAAACCGGTTACTGGTAGTTATGCAGCCGTTAATAATAAAATATACACACAGCTCTCAATAAGCAACATTAGCATAGCACATAAGTACACGAATAAAATTACTGAAATTTTAGGTTCTAATTACAATGAATATATTAAAACAACAGGAAATAGCGTATACATAAAATCTATTATTTATAAAAGCAATCAAAATACATGGATACCAAATAATTCAATGTATATGATTACCGGCAGCCATGCCAGATTGATCACTTTCGATCCGCATACTTATCATAAATCGTATGGATGGGGAAACGCATATGTGTTTTATGATTCGGATACTTTTTATGGTTCCATAGGTGCGAGAAATTATTATATCATGCTTGGCCTTATAACTACTGATGCGGGAATAGCAACGGATACAGCCCTTATAGCTGCACCGGAAGTAGCAGCGGTTGCAGTTGCGTTGGAAGCAGTAGTTGTGGCAGCATGGGCTGTATTTACAAATGATCATATTTCAAGTCAGGGTACTACTATACCCTATGTTGAGTTTGATGTTTCAGTAGGAAACTGGTGGGATTTCTGGGATACAGGCATATATGGGGAACTCGGTGCACATTCAAATCGTGCATACAATTTCAATGGAAATTTAACATATTCAGGGCAATGGGCTTATTTTCCATTTTTAACAACGGCTCCCCCTGATCTACAGGTACCAAGTCTATTGCCACATAGCAGCGTTTGGCCAACCCTATCTCCTCCATGGTGATATAATATGAATAATAATACAAAAAATGTTAAAAAAATAAGTAATTACATAATAATTTCTATTGTAGTCCTTACTTTTTTATTTATTATTATGTTTTACAGATTAGCATACCTTGGCTCTATAGGTAATATTATAAGTGCTAAATATAACTTTTATACAGGTATATTCCCTGTCGCAATCATAGGATTTGTAGGTATAGATATTATTTTTTATCTAGAATATTTAAGAGATAAATTAAGCCATAACTCTGTGAGGCATAATCTTGCAATGTGGGTCTATCTACTTTTTATTTTCTTGTTTTTTTCTTTAATTTTACCTCTTTTGCTTCCTTCCACAGGCAACCGTCCTCAAATTATTTCGCACTCTATGCTTATGATTAATTTAATAACTATAGGGATACCGGGTGTATTTTCTCTTTCTATACCTATATATTTATTAGTAACTAGCCACAGATTTCCCCGTCATATATAGTTGAAAGATATAGCTGGAAAGCTACAATTATTTACACCAGATCAACACTTACCTATCGGATAACAGTTTGATTAAACGGCGATATAATATTAATTAATTCTATTCTTAATAAGTATAAAATAATTATTAAGAGCGATTGCCAAATAAACTTCTTATGCCAGAGTTAAAAATAGATGTTGCTGTGGGATTATCAAGGCCCTGCATAATACTTATGAGAACACCGTTATGAAATGCTATTAATATTCTGGCGAGATCTGTAGAATTAATGCTTTCTGAGATGGTGCCATCCTGTTTCAAATTTTCAATTAAATCCGATATATATTTTACATACCTCTTATAGCTATTTTCTATTATTTCTTTTATATTATTGTTTACATTTATTTCATTTAATGCAAATATCCAGTAAAATTTTTTATAATCCGGTAATTTCATTTCATCTGCAAAAAATTTTTCTATGCCTGTAATCATATTCCCTGAAACCGATTTTTTTAAATTTGTTTCCAGTAAATCCATATTTACCTTACACGTTTTATTTAAAAGTTCTTCCTTATTTTTAAAATATAAATATAATGTACCTTTTGTTATACCCATGTCTCTGGCTATGTTTTCCATTCCTGCATTATTATATCCCATCTGAAAAAATAACTTTGATGCAGATTCGATAATCTTTTCCTTTGCCATTTCCCTGTAATCCTGAATAACTTTAGGCATTATGATATATTAAGTTAGAATATTAAATCATTTCTAAACAATAAGTTTTAATACTAACTATTCATTCAGTTTTATGAATAATAAGTACGATATAGATAATGGCCTGCATGTTGTTATCGGTGCAACAGGTGCCTATGGCTATGCTGTAACAAAAATACTTTTAAAAAATAAAATAAATGTGCGTGCTATAGTTAGAAATGAGGAAAAAGCATTAAAATTATTCCCGAAAGATGTTGATATTGTGAAATCAGATATTTTTAACATGGATAAAATTATAAAGGATTTAAAAGGCGCATCAGTAATATACATAGCCAATAATTTTCCATATAAGAATTGGCAAAATTATTATATTTCAACCGAGAATATTTTAAAGGGTGCTGAAACATCAAATTCAACAGTGGTTTTTCCAGGTAATGTTTATGGCTATGGAAAATTTGATTATCTGCCTGTAAATGAAGAGCATCCATTAAATGCAAACGGCAAAAAAGGTATTTTAAGGAATAATATAGAAAAACTTTTATTTGAGTATTATAAAAAGGACAAAATAGGCCTTGTGATTCCCAGATTTGCTGATTTTTATGGGCCGAATGTAACAAATGATTTATACGGCGGGATGTTTATAAAGGCAATGAAAAATAAAAAGGCAATATGGCCGGTAAATCCTGATATCCCGCATAATTTTACTTATATTGACGATGCCGCGAAAGCAACATTATTGTTACTTAGAAATATTAATTCATATGGAAAAGTATACCATGTATCGGGCGATATAATAACAGCGAGGGAATTCATTAATAAAATATACAACAGGCTAAATTTAAAAATAAAATTAAAAGTTATTTCTAAACTAGATTTAAAATTGCTGGCACATTTTAGTTCAAATATAAATGAAATTATGGAGCTTATTTATGAATACAGTGAACCATATATACTGGACGACAGAAAATTTCTAAATGAATACCCGGAATTCAGACATACAACATATGACGATGGAATAAATAACACTATCAACTGGTTTAAAAATGAATATATGTAAATATATATTAATTTATAAGTTATACTGGAAAAATTCAGATCCGGTAAAATAATTAATATTATTAATTTTCAATTATTTCCTGCATTTTTTTTAAATCGAACAAAATAATATTATTTATCTTTGGAATATCTTTCATATTGCAGTTAAAACCAGATTTGCTGAACACTACAAAATATTCTTTTATTATACTAGAAAATTGCAACAGCAATAAATTAGAACTTTTTGTATTATCAACATATAAATATATGCCACCTATCTGTTTCATTGCCTCCTTGATAAGTTCTGTTTTCCTCACCCTTCGATTTCAATATAAAACTACAGGTGAATTATATTTTCTTGTATCATTAATTAAGCTGTTTAATTCTAATTACCTATCAAAGAATCTTTCTATGATTATTTAGATAATGATTATATTTATAATCTTTATAATAAAATTTTATACCTTATAAATAATGCTTTTAATGTGGGAAATTTACAAAAATTGGTAGAAGAGTAATAAATTTTACTTATACTGATTTTGTTGGCAATGTTAATAATTTGCATAATTTAATATCCATTTACAGGATTTAATTCTATGAAGCTTGTAGAACTTATACCCAATTTCAGTGATGGGCGGAATAAAGTAGTAATTGATTTACTTGAAAAAGATGTAAAATCAGTACCTGATGCAAAATTACTGGATTCTGAAATGGACTACGACCACAATAGAAGTGTTATTACAGTTGTGTGCCCCATAGACAATGTTATTGACCTTGCATTTAATATGATCAAAACCGCAGGTGAAAATATAGATATGAATGTACAGACAGGATTCCATCCACGTTTCGGAGCTACAGATATAATGCCCCTGGTTCCACTGGAAGATACTTCAATGGAGGAATGCATAGAACTTTCACAGGAGCTGGGAAAGAAAGTAGGAAAGGAGTTAGGAATACCTGTATTTATGTATGCATATTCTGCAAAAACACCTGAAAGAAAAAATCTTGAAAATATAAGGAACAAAAAATTCCAGATTGAGGAATTAAGAAGCGCTATAGGAACCGGAAATTACATTCCTGATTACGGTCCGGAAGTAATAGGCAGGGCAGGTGCAACAATAATAGGCGCAAGAGATTTTCTTATTGCGTACAATATTTATCTCAATACAGATGACATAAAAATAGGGAGGAAAATAGCTTCTGCAATAAGGGCCAGGGATGGTGGCTTTGCCTGCGTTAAATCTCTGGCTTTCAAAATGCCGGAAAAAAATATTGTACAGATATCGATGAATATAGTAAATTACAGGAAAAATCCTGTATACCGTATATTCGAAGCGGTAAAAACTGAGGCAAAGGGATTTGGTGTTTATCCGGTAAGATCAGAGTTCATAGGGATGGTTCCGCAGGAGGCACTTGTTGATTCTTTTAACCATTATTTGATGTCCGGAATAAAAAATAAAAATGTACTGGATTATGCCCCGGGAAAAATTTAACTTAAAATTTCTCCATTACGTATTTTTTAATTGCTTCAATTGCCCTTTTATTTTCATCCTTTGTTCCTATGGTTAATCTTGACCTATCCTTTACAAGCGGGAGTTTTCTTATATGTATCCCGTTTTCTTCCATATAGCCATATAGATCTTTTTTAAGGAGAAGAAAGTTTGCACTGCTAGGGTATGCTATATCCTTTATTTCATTGTAAACACGTTCCCTCTCCTCTACAATATATTTTATTTTTTCTACAATAAGGCTGTAGTTATCAATCATGATCTCTGCCATTTTAGCTGAAAGTATATTCATATAAAACGGTGCCTGCAATTTTTTGATTTCAGATATAAATTTGCTCTCTGCTATGCCATATCCAATTCTCATTCCTGCAAGGCTAAAAGCCTTGGAAAATGTCCTTAATATTATGAGATTGCTATATTTTGCAATAAGGTCAGTATAATCTTCACCCGAAAATTCATAATAGGCATTGTCAAGTATGGTTGTTACACCGGAATCAAGAATTTTTTTTATGCTCTCTCTATCTATAAGATTCCCTGTTGGATTATTTGGCGAACATATTACCACAAGTTTTGCATCCTTCTGCGCCAGTATACCATTAACATCAAGGGAAAAATCGCTGCGGAGCGGGACATCAATTGCCTTATGGCCATAATTTCTGGCATAGAATGAATACATTTCAAAGGTTGGTGAACTGACAACTATATCGCCTTCTGCACGCCTGATTAAAATATCAAGCAATTCGTCGCTGCCATTGGCTGCAATAATGTTTTCACTGCTAAACCCGGTGAGCCCTGCCAGTTTTTTAATAAGGGAAGGTAACCCCTTTTCAGGGTATCTGTTAAAATCTGCATCCTTTGCATAGTTTATGAATTCTTTTTTTACCTTTTCCGGTACATTGAATGGATTTTCGTTCTTGTCAAGGTATATTTCTTCCATACTTTGACATTTTTATTTTATTATTAAACTTAATCAAGTGTTTTTAGATACTGGACAATATCATTTATTATTTTATTTCCATATACCTTCGAAGCCCCTTTAAATTCAACTCTTGAATTAATTTCATGTACAACCAATCCTTCATCTGTTTCCATGGCATCAATACCAATTATGCCCGGGTCAAAAAGATGTGCAACCCTTATAAGTATGTCAAGCTGGGATTCTGGCAGCACTGCTTTTTCCACCTTCCCGCCAAGTGCGAGGTTTGTTTTCCACCCCTCCCCTGAATACCTGTATATTGTGGCAGAAATATTATCTCCCACAACTATTGCCCTTACATCCCTTGGAGGCCTCTTTACATATTTTTGAAGATAGTACGAATTTTCGTTTACCATATCATTCATTGAGAATACTGTTTCTGCAATATTCTCATTCTCTAAAAGTGATATCATTCTGCCCCAGCTCCCACTTGCTGGCTTAAAAACTACAGGGTATCCCATATTATCTGCAGTTGATAAAGCATTGTCATGTGAAAATGATACAGAAGTTTCCGGGGTTTTTATTCCATTTTTATATAGATAAGAGGTGGTAAATACTTTATTTCCTGCGATGCTAAAAGTATTAAAGGAATTAATCGTTTTAATTCCGTGTGATTCAAGTATATATGAATAATAGAGAGACCTCCTGGAACTCATGCATCTGATAACAGCAGGTCCTTCAAAATCAAGTTTTCCTGTGAGGTTTAGCGCATTATCCTTTGCATTAACCAGATTCAGTTTTATGCTTTCTGACTGGAGCCCTTTAATTAACTCCTTTTCTTCCCAGGATATTGAATCGTAAATGAATGTAAGCATACGATAATAATTTTTTAGTGTTATTAAATATTTATCGATTAAAATCTAATATTATCTGAAGATTATACAATATTTACAGTTATAATGTAAAATTTATCAATAATTACAAAGAAATTCTATTAAATATTTAATTTTGATGTTATGCAGCCCATAGTCCTGTCTATGTTTTCTCTGGATATTTCATTGACCCTGTCTTTACCCATCATCTTTACTATAAGCCCGAAGTCAAATGAGCTTTTCCAATCCAGTACTGTTTCTTCTCCATGGCTTTCGTAGGATATGCTTATGTTGAATTTCACCTTTGAACCCGCTATTCTCCCACTCCCATCTATATTTATTGAATCTAATCCAACCTTATATAGAAACGACATCTTCCCCGTCACACTGCTCATGGCAGAAATTTTAGCAGCAGATATATCAAGTTTTAGTTTGCATTGTATTTCACCGCCATTATTCTGGAAGTCATATACCCCGGGGAGGCAAGGTGTTATATTATCAATGTCGGAAAGAAATTCTGCAACGTTCCCTTTATTATTTTTTATGGTTATTTTGCCGCTAAATTCCATTTAATCACCCAGCCTTATGGCTTCGTTGAAAATAAAAGCACTTTCAAGCTGGGTTAAGTAACCGTAATCCATGCTGGTGCCATATGAACTTATATAATTCATGAATGTTGTGTTTAAATCCTGCTTATGCTTTTCTATGAATTTATCGAAGGTATCATTCAGGATGATTTTCGATGTATCCTGTGAATGTGTTCCTGTAATTTCAGAAAGTTTCTGTGATACCGCCTGCCCCATGAGCCTTGACGTTGTGAATTTTCCGCCTATTATGCTGAATAAATTGTTCATATTTTCGTATATCCTGAAATCTCTTGTAGCCCTTGAATAATCTTCCCTGATCAGCGGGCGCATGGAACTATATAGTTTTTTATATCTGTGCCTGGAAAGTGATGGGACCATCTCCGCAACTTCAGATAGCATGGTATCAAGATCTTCCGGGTCGATGTCATTGTTGTTTACATTATCTGATATAATTGCTACTGTGCCTGCAACTGACATGCTTCCATATGGCAGCAATATATCCCCATCTGAAGGTTCCCTCATTCTGTTTAAGATACCATGTGAAAATAAGTAGTCGTAGGATGCCATGTAACCAAGTGTTGGCATGACTTCAAAATCACCTATACCGAAGGATTTTAAAAGTTGCCCTGACCATGGCCCTGTGGTGTTTATTATATAATCAAATTTCTCATCCACTATTCTATTATGTGACCGGTATTTTATAGATTCAACAGTTTTTCCCTTAACTTCAGCTTTCAGGACTTCTGATTTAAACCTTAGCTTAGCACCCATTAACTGTGCCTCCACCGCCACAGCCGCTGCGAAGGGGTGTGCATATATAACTTTATCAGGAACACGGAATGCCCTTAAAATATTTTTATTAATATTTGGTTCCAGGTCAAGCATTTCATCAATACCCAGTTCTTCTGTGGATATGCCGTTTTCTTTATTTTTCTGTAGAAGCTTATCGCCGTATTCAGCCTCCGCACCATTCAATGCAAGATAATACCCACCTGTATTTTTAATAAACAATGAGGCAGTGTTAGAAAGCAGTGTGTTTTCACGTATGCATTCCTTTGCAGATTCCATATCATTTACAGAATATCTGGAACCGCTGTGGAGCATTCCATGAAATTTACCTGAAGTACCGGAAAGAATATATTCCCTATCAAAAAGTGTCACGTCATAACCATCAAGTGCAAGGTTAAGCGCAGAGAACAGCCCTGTTATCCCGGCACCTATAACGCCTATCTTCTCCATAAAAGGCTTATTTTAATATTATATATATTTTTATTTAAATGTATTTGCTATACGTATTTCCAGCATGATATTTATATGTCAACGGAATATATAAAAATATTTCACATTTCCTCTACATTGCTGGCAGGATACATTCCCGGGTTTAAATATACCTGTGAATTCTGAAATCTATATGTATCTATATAAGCATATATATCGACATGTAGTTAATTTAATAAGTTACCTGTAGTTAATGGAGAGTGCAAAAACCTGCAAGTACAAATAAAATAGTAATTTTGTCAGCATTTGGAATGCTTCTTGATGGCTACCAGTTAACGGTAATCGCATTCGCCGTACTTTTAATACCGGATTATATACACCTCAGTGATTATTCTCTTGATTATGGGCTACTGATAGCATCAGTAATAATAGGTGCAATTATAGGAACAATACTTGTTGGATACCTGAGTGACCTTGTTGGCAGGCGTAGGGTATATCTTTCAACGCTTCTGTTCTTTATATTGTTTGACATGATTTCAGTATTTTCGGTTAATTTTTATATGCTCTTTATCTCGCGGGTACTTCTTGGTGTTGTCCTCGGAGCAGAATATCCTGTTGCCAATTCATATATAGCAGAGGTAACTCCATCCGATAAAAGGGGATTCTATCTTGCCTTTGCAACTGTCTTCTTCAGTGTAGGGTCTATCAGCAGTGCAATAGTTGCTGTTTTTATGTTTCCATTGGGAAATATAGGATGGCGCCTGATGCTCGGTGTTGCAGTCATACCTGCAATTATTGTAGAATTTATGAGATTTTCCCTGCCGGAATCTAAACTCTGGGAGGAGAAAAAAGAGAAAACAGGCTTTCTTGAGATGTTTTCGAAAAAATATTCCAAGAATATAATTTTAGCAGCACTTATCTGGTTTCTTTACGACATTGTTGCCTACGGCCTATCGCTTACACTTCCAACAATATTGAAACTGGGGCATTTTGTGACCAATGTTGACAATGCCCTTTTGACCACATTTTTCCTTGTAATAGGAATAATATCAGGGGTATTTGTAATGATCAAGGTGGATAAGTTTGGAAGGAAAGGAATCCAGATTACCGGTTTTCTTATGATGGCTATTCTATTTCTCATTCTGCCGCATTATTATTTTCTTGTAGGAATTATAGTTATAGTATCTTTCCTCGAGTTATTCAATTCTTTCGATGGAGCAACAGTAGGAATAATTCCAGCAGAGGTAACAATTACCCGGTTCAGAGGCACATCATATGGATTTTCATCAATGATGGGAAAGATAGGCGCAGTTATAGGCGTAATTGCAATGTCGCTTCTTATACATGGAAAAAATTATTTTAATGCTTACATATTTTTAGCTGTAATCATGATAATTGCAATACTTCTTACACTATTGCTCCCGGAAACGAAAAATATAAGATTGGAATAAAAATAAAAAAATATTATTTGCTGAAATATGGGCTTTTAAATTTAGGCCCTTTCTTTATTATATCCCTTGATGATTCATAACCTGCATCTGCATGCCTTATCACACCAATTCCAGGGTCAGCGTTTAAAACACGCTTTATGCGTTCCGCTGCATCATCTGTTCCATCAGCAATTATTACAAACCCAGAATGTATTGCATTTCCTATTCCTGTACCTCCTCCATGGTGCACAGATACCCATGAGGCGCCTGAAATTGCATTCAGCAGTGCGTTGAGTATGGGCCAGTCTGCTATGGCGTCGCTGCCATCCTTCATAGCCTCTGTTTCCCTGTAAGGAGATGCAACAGATCCAGTATCATGGTGGTCCCTGCCTATTGCTACCGGCGCCTCAAGTTCTCCTTTCCTTACCATGTCATTTATCATGAGGCCTATTTTTTCCCTTTCTCCATAGGATGCATAGCAGATTCTGGCTGGCAGTCCCTGGAAGTGAACGTATTCCTTTGCAAGCTTAATCCAGTCCGTTAGATGTTTATCATCTATATTCTTCAATATGGCATCATCTATTTTTTTAATATCATCAGGATTCCCCGATAGGGCAAGCCACCTGAATGGCCCGGAACCAACAGCAAACAGGTCGCGTATGTATGCAGGTACATATCCCTGAATTTCGAAGGCGTTGCTTAATCCCCCTTCCTTAGCTCTTGTCCTTATATCATTTCCATAATCAAATACAGATGAGCCTTTTGACTGGAAATAAAGCATGGATTTTACCTGTTTTACTATTGTTTCGTAAACCTTTTTCTTGAATTGTTCAGGATTCTCTTCTCTGAATTTCTGGAAATTTGCTATGGTGTAGCCTTCAGGGACATATCCAAGGTTTAAATCATGTGCTGCTGTCTGGTCAGATACTATATCCGGCACTACTCCCTTATCCTGCAATTCCTGGTAAACTGTTGCAGCATTTCCCAGTACAGCAATAGATACAGGTTTTCCGGATTTAATCGCCTCATCCTTTAGTTTAAGTGCCTCATCAAGTGTTTCTGTATATGTATCCAGATATTTGTCCCTTAATCTTCTATTAATTTTCTCCTTGTCCACCTCAACAATAATGCTTGTGCATCCATTCATCTTGGCAGCCAGTGGCTGGGCTCCTCCCATTTCTCCCAGGCCTGCAGATAAAAACCATTTTCCTTTCAGATTGTCACTGTGGTATACTTTTTTTGCAAGTGCATACAGAGTTTCATACGTCCCCTGCAATACTCCCTGTGTCCCTATATAAACCCATGACCCCGCAGTCATCTGCCCGAACATGGTAAGCCCTCTTGCTTCCAGGTCCCAGAATACATCATCGGTGGCCCAGTGCGGGACTATCTGAGCATTTACTATAAGAACCCTTGGTGCCTCCTTTGTCGTCCTGAAAATTCCAACAGGCTTGCCCGATTGCACAAGAAGAGTTTCGTCATTTTCAAGTGATTTGAGTGACTCTATAATTTTATCATATGCTTCCCAGTTTCTTGCTGCTTTTCCCTTGCCGCCATATACAATAAGATTTGCAGGGTCCTTAGCCACCATCGGGTCAAGGTTATTCATCAGCAATCTCATAGCCCCTTCCTGTGACCATCCCTTTGTGTTTAGTTTATTTCCATGTGGTGCATGGATATCTGTATGTTCCATATTAAAATAAAAACACAAGAATATTTAAATGTTATTTTATGCCAGCGATTAAATTATACCGGGAGGCATAGAAACACTGAATACCATATAAAAATATCGCTTTAAATAAATATTACGAGCCATCTCGCAATAATGTTTCCTTTATAAGCTATAATTCCCTGATATTATTATATAAAGTTGATAACAGGATTAACATCGTATCAAAAAATATAGAACTATGTTGATGTTATTTTTACTAAAGAAGCATAGAACTTATAATAATGTTCCAATTTAATTGATAAAATTTATTATCTTATATAATATATGTATGTAATGCCTATTTACGAAAGTGATGAACATGAGTTCCTGAATGCGAAGGCCAAAAAAATCGAAAATAATGTTTATATAAAGGGGTTACTTTTCTTAACAGATAAGAGGATTATATTCGAAAAAAACGGGCATAGATCTATGTTCAGGGCATCTCCAGCAGTCATGGATTTAAATCTTTTTTTATACAATGTGGAGAATGCTAATTATGCTGCCCCAGCATTCGCACTGTTCACAAAACAGGTACTGACTATCGAATACTACGACGATTCCAGGAAACTGGCAAGAGCAGATTTTGCTATAAAAAAATCAAAAATGTGGGTTGACCAGATTACCAGACTGGCTACCATATGCAAAAAAGATGAATCAACCAGAAAGGAAAGGGAAGCACTGGAAATTAAAAAGCATGAAATAGATATGGCAAAGGCCAGGGCACCCAGGGCAAATATAGGGATGGCCGTTTTCGGCAATGACAAGAAGAATCCATACCAGAATCTAAGGGAAAATATGGCCGAAAATAATGATGAGAATCTACCAGATACAGCACACAGATGCCCGCATTGCGGATATCCTGTTACTGAAGATATGATATACTGCCCTAACTGTGGATACAAATTAAAACAAAACTAATGTTATATATTTATAAATTTTAAATATAAATTGTTCCAGAAGCGATATATTTCTTTCCATATTGCAGATTTTTATCTGAACAGTGTTAAATTATAATTTGTGGGTATTTCCATCATGGTGTGGCGATTCATGTGTCGCAACTGTGATTTCTTCCAGTTTGCTATTTATATAAAATTCCATGGCTTCGTTCTCATTCATATTGTTTGCATAATATATCTTAATTTTGTTCTTAAGAAAATTGACGCCAGGCGCTCCAATTTCAGATACTATAATTGCATTCACATTCTTTGAGAGAACTGATTTCAGCATATGTATACCTCTTGTTGAAGTGGCTTTTATTGCTGGATTTTCATAACTTTCCACAAGTTTATATTTTGTATTTTCAACCTCAAATATATGAATTTCTGTTCCCTCTCCAGGTCCGCTTACGTTGCTTCCGTTTACCGGTATCCCCACCTTGTTAGTCATAATAACAAATATCTAGCAGCCATTTAAAGAATTCCTTTTAACAGTATAAGTTCAGGAAATTCAATTAATGTTTTCATCATAACAGGAGTTCATATTTAAACAAAATTATAAGCACAACTTTTAAAACAAAAATGTTTATTACAACCTTTTTTATAGCACATAATCCTTCTTATATATGGGGAAGGAAACATTTAATCACGAGATCGAAGACGTGGAAAACATTCTCAAATCTCTCGGGGTTGATGTTGAAAATGGGCTGACTGAATCAGAAGCAACACGCAGAATTCAAAGTTACGGTTTAAATGCTATCCCTGAAGCCAAAAAACATGGTATTCTCCAGATTTTTCTGGACCAGTTAAAAGAACCGCTAATACTTGTTCTTGTGGTTATTGGAATCATATATTTTCTAATAGGAACCCCATTTGAATCCTTTACTGTAATCATTATAGTTTTTGCCGTGATATTAATCGAAGTTTATAATGTAAAAAAGGCCCAGATATCTATACAGGCACTTCACAGCATGGTTACTCCGAAAACATGGGTTTTAAGGAACGGTTCACTGCTGGAAAAATCCACCAGCGTGTTAGTGCCCGGCGATATTGTATACCTTAGAACAGGAGACATGGTCCCGGCAGATGGCATTGTTGTAAGTTCCTCCGGCTTATATATTGATGAATCACTTGTTACGGGAGAATCATATCCTGTAAACAAGGTCAGTTATGATGTAGCTGAAACCCAGCCGGGTGCAAATATGCACAGGGTAGTTTCCGGAACACTTGTGGTGCAGGGAAACGGTAAATTTGCAGTTACATCTACCGGGTTGAAAACAGAAATCGGGAAAATTTCTGAATCCGTAAAGAACCATAAAGAGATTCCAACACCTTTAGAAAAGTCATTGAATAAAACTGCCCGGCTCCTGATAGTAATAGCAGTTTTCTTCAGCGCCCTAATTCCATTAATCGGCTATGTGCACGGTGACCCATTGGATCAGATGATATTAATGGGTCTTTCTATGGCATTTGCCACAGTTCCCGAAGAGATACCAATTTTGATAACAATCACCCTGGCAATAGGGGCATATTCCCTATCGAAGAAGAAAGCCATTGTTAAAGGTCTTACTGCCGCACAAACTCTGGGTAGCGTTACAGTTATTGCCACAGATAAGACTGGAACTATCACAGAAAATGCTATGAAAGTTAATCATATTCTTACTGGTGGAAAATTATACGAGGCTGCTCAAGGGACCAACTCCAGTTTTCTTAAATCAGCGGTACTTGCTACAGGAAATTTGGAAATTGAACAGAAATTTTCTGAGGGATACAAAGACCCGATGGAGGTAGCAATACTGAAATATGCAATTAATTCTGGACTTGATATTCATGAATTAGAAAGTGAATACCAGATAACTGGCCGATTCGGTTTTGACAGCAACATAAAACGTGCAAGTTATGTTTATTCGGTTCATGATGGTTATGTTGCATACACAAGTGGCGCCCCCGAAGTTGTTTTATCAAGATGCACAAAGGTAATGGTGGATGAATCTTCAAATAAAGTCAAATCGGAGGATGATTTAAAACTTATCAGGGATGCTATAAATGAGGTGGCAAAAGTTGGTGAGAGGACCATAGCTTTCGCCTATAAAAGAATAAATGGGCAGGCGGAAGAGAGAGATATTGTCGATAGTGATATGATATTCATAGGCATGATCAGCTTCATAGACCCTCCAGGGAAAGGAGTAAAGAACGCTGTAAAGCTCTGTCAGAATGCAGGAATTAGAGTAATAATGCTCACGGGAGACTATCCGGTAACAGCAGAAACTATTGGAAAAATGGTTGGCATAGAAAATGCGGAATCAACACTCACTGGAGATCAAATCCGGGCTATGCCAGATGATGAGCTTTCTAAAGCCATTGAGAAAACATCTATCTTTGCAAGAATAACACATGATCAGAAGCTGCGAATTGTAAAGGCACTGCAAAAGAATGGTGAAATTGTTGCTGTGACTGGCGATGGTGCAAATGACGCTTCTGCATTGAGAGCAGCTGAAATTGGCATATCAATGGGAAAAAGAGGAACTGAAGTTGCCAAGGAAGCTTCAGACATAGTACTGGAAGATGATAATTTCCATACTATAGCAGAGGCAGTCTTCGAGGGCAGAAAGATGCAATATACGCTAAAAAAAGGCATCAGGTACTATATTGCAGTTAAGATTTCTCTGATTTTGATTCTTCTTGTCCCGATACTATTGATCATCCCCTTCCCCTTTATGCCGATACAGATTATAATAATGGAGATGTTCATGGATGTTGGTGCGCTCTGGGGATTTTTGAAAGAGCGGGATGAACCAGGCATCCTGCATGCAGCACCACAGAAACGGGGTGCAGATTTCATGGACAGGCCTATGATAATTTCTATCCTGACAAGTGCCCTTGGAGTATTTCTTGCGGTTACTTTCATATATCTATACATATACTATAGTGAAGCAGATATCATCCAGGCACAGACGGCAGCCTTTGCAACCTGGATACTTTCCCAGGTGATCCTTGCCCAGAACCTCAGGACAGAGCGCGAACCTGTTTCACAGAGGTCATTTTTTTCTAACTGGGTGATCTTATCATGGGGATTAATAGTTGTAGGAGCCCTCATAGTTATAACTATTTTCACGCCACTACACGCTATCATAGACACATCAACCATTGAATACAGAAATTGGGTTTTGATCATAATAGTTTCAGTGCTATCAAGTTCATGGATTGAACTCAGAAAGATTATAATTAGCAAAAAAAAGAAAAATCCTCCACAGCCATTACAGCAATGATGCGACAAATTGTATATGCAATAGTGGATATACCATTTCAATCGGCATGCACTGAATTTTTTAATCAATAAATTCATATATTCACATTTGAGTGTTGTGTCCTGAATTAGATTTGAGTAAATCACTATATAAGGCATTTCAAAGAGAAAATCCGGTATAATGAGATAAGCATGTTAATGATTTGAAAAATCCAGACTAATACTGGCCACTGGCATCTGCAAAACTACAGTTGCCCTCTTCTCACATATCTGTATAAAACTACATTCTGAATCGATTAATATAAATCCCGGTTAATAGAATTATTTAAAGTATTAAAATAAAAATGGGGCTGACCGGATTTGAACCGGTGACCTCCCGGTTATCAGCCGGGTGCTCCAACCAAGCTAAGCTACAACCCCGTAGACCCCCTATTATTAGAAATTAAATAAATATTTCTATGTTTCATTATCTATTGCCCTTATATGCTCAAGATCAGAGCAGACCTCGCATATCTCTCCGGGAGTTGGTGCACCGCATATTTTACACGAATTTAACTTAACATTTTCATTGACATAGTGTTCCCTGATTGATTTCCTCGTTTCATCAAAGAATTTTACTATTGCAAATTTTGTCCCTGGAGTTTCCTTTTCAAGTTTTTCTATAATATCCCTGAATGAATTTCTCTGTGCCATGCTATAGTAGGGGCACCAGCTGGAGTCAAAATCTATGCCATTTAAAATAGCGTAAAGCACAACCTCCTTCTCAGGTATTTTTCTCAGGGGCAATATTCTTGGCACTAAACCCTCCCTCGTATAGGAATGGGGGGCCATCCTTGCGTAGCGTGCTACATCTCCCTTTGCAACATTCATCAGTATTGATTGTGCATAATCGTCAAGGTTAATGCCCAGAGCAACGTAATCAGATTCGGTATATTCTGATATCCTGTTCATTAATTGCCTCCTCATAGGGCCACAGTGGGAACATGAAATAGTTTTTTTGTCTATTTTCATTATTTCATCCAGTGAATAGCCATAGTTTTCCTTGTATGATATTACATTATGTTCAATTCCCAGATTTTCACACAATTTTCTGGCCTTCTCGAGCCCTGTGCTCCTGTACCCCTCTATGCCCTCATCCACAGTGAATGCTGTAAGTTCAAGGTTTCTCCTCTCCGATAATATTTTGTGTAGCAGATATAATGTTGCAGAACTATCTTTTCCACCTGAGATTGCAACAGAAATCCTGGTTTTTTTACTGCCAAAGTCTACCTGTTCACGTATCTCACGCTTCACCCTCTTTTCCACATACGTAATAAAGTGGTTTTTGCACAGTGCAGAACCGTTGTATTTTACCTCATATACAGCAGTAGCGCCGCATATTGAACATTCCATCCATATATAATTGCTAATCACTATTAATATTATATTGAACCGGTTACAGCAACATTATTAATAAAATGAATTCAATTACCATTTATGGACGCCCTTATAACTGCTGCCGGGCTTGGAACCCGGGCTAACCTTCCTGAAGGCATGAGAAAAGAGATGCTTCCAGTTTATGCTGTCAGAAATGGGAAAATAGTTCTCAGGCCTATTCTTGAGTGCATAATCCACAATCTATCACTATCCGGAGCAGATAAGTTTTTTATTGTGCTGGATGCTAAGGACAGGCATACAGCAGATTATCTTTCAACACTGAATGTAAAATCCGAATATATATACCAGAAACGGGCGGAAGGCTATGGAAAGGCCGTAGCACTGGCTAAAGAATACATTCTAGGAGATTTCATATTGAATGCAGGCGATGGGCTCATACTGGATAGGAATAAAACAAAAAATATGGTTGATCTTTACAGGTCAACAGGCAAAACCATTCTCAGCGTAATGGCAGTGCCCAACCCCCAGAGATATGGCGTGGCAAATATAAAAAACGGCATTGTGGAATCTGTTGTGGAGAAGCCTGAACATCCCACTTCAAAATATGCACTTGCAGCGTTCTATGTAATTAAAAGGGATGTGATGGATCTGCTGGACGGTACAGAATTAACACCTGCAATAAATAGGCACATAATTAATGGAAATACAGTTATTCCATTTAAGATAAGGAGATCAGACTGGCTCAGTATTGGAAACAGCAATGATTATTATAAAATCCTCAGGAGGGCATATAATTTCTCCAGAAAACTTATCTCCAGTTAGTTGAGGGCTTTATAACATTCTTCAGGCTATAAACTGTATTTATGTTGTTTCTTACATCCTTTATCATAACAGGGACTTCATCTTCCAGTGACCTCTGTCTCCTGTAGCCTATATCCTTTAAATTCTGGTTTGCCGGATTATAATAGTGGTCTTCCATCTCCACCCTGGGATTGGGCACATGGTTTATGCTTACTTTCTTTCCATATATTGATTCATACCTGTTTTTAACCGTTTCTGCAAGATAATTTAATGGATAATATTCATCAAACTGGTTGTATACCTTATATTCATTTTCAGCAGGATGGTCAAGTATCAGGTTAAGGCATTCTACACTATCTTCTAGCGACAAAAACGCACGCTTCTGGTCTCCTTTCCCATACACTGTCAGCGGGTATCCTATTACTGCCTGTGAAATGAATCTATTCAGCACTGTTCCGTATATCTGGTCAATGTCGAACCTGGTAAAGAGTTTGTATTTTGTAATCTCAGGAGTTCTTGTTCCATAAACAACACCCTGCATAACATCACTGACGTTTAGCCCCCATATCCGGTTTGCAAGCATCAGGTTGTAAGTGTCAAAAATTTTTGACAGGTGGTACCAGGATTGCCCCATCCGTGGGAAAGGCAATTTATCGCTTCTTCCATGGAACTGGACATCCAGGAATCCTTCAGGTATATCAATATTCGGTGTTCCGTATTCACCCATGGAACCGAGTTTAACTATATGTATATCCCTGTTCAGGTCTTTTACCGCATATATTATATTCATTGTGCTTTCTATATTTTTGTCCAGTGTTTCAGTAGCCGTTTTAAGTGATATCATTGAATAGGGTGCAGAACGCTGTTCGGCCAGGTGGACTATGGCATCTGCCCCTGAATCCCTTATTATATCGTATACAAATTTCGGATTGCTAACATCGCCCATGTAAAACTTAATGGCATTATTCAGTTTTTTGTTCCGTGTGGCAAAAGAATTAATCTTTACCGCAGATTTAGAACCTACATTTTTTACCCTTCTGCGTGTATAAAAATTGTCGGCACCATATACTTCATATCCTCTATCAAGAAGCCTCAGTGCAAGAGGAAAACCGATGTATCCGTCAATGCCCAGAATAAGCACTTTCATTTTTGACTCATATAAAAATCATATAATATTTTTTGCTTTTTCAGCCGCAGCGTATTATATAATAATACATTACCATCTGGTTAAATAAATAAAAAAAATTCAATTTATATATATCATTACTATACAGTAATATGACATTTAGCACAGACTTCCTGAAAGTATTCATGCCACTTTTTGTGGTTATAGATCCATTCGGAAGCCTTGCAATATTTGTAAGCATGACCGGCTCCTTCAACCGCGATACACGAAGGACCATTTCAAGGGATGCTGTTTTTTATGCTGGAATTATAATAATACTTTTCGCACTGGCAGGGGGGCTTATAATAGAATTTTTTGGTATATCCATAGAAGCACTGGAAATTGCAGGCGGCATAATACTCCTGCTCATGGGAATAGAAATGGTCAGGCAGGGAGCTAAACCTGATACGTCCGTAGACAGTTCAAAAAACATGGGAATAGTTCCATTTGCAACCCCACTTCTCGCTGGCCCGGGTGCCATATCTCTTGTTATTATCCTCATGAAGGGTGACTTATTCACAAAAATTCTTACTATTGTTTCTGTGCTTCTGGTGCTTGTCATCGTGTATTTTTTCTTCATATATTCATCTAAAATATTAAGCCTGCTGGGAGACAAGGTGATGACAGCAATAACAAGAATTTTCGGGCTTCTTGTTGCAGGCTTTGCCATACAATATTTCCTTGACGCCCTTGTTGCCCTGAGTGTCCTGAAATAATACCTGGTTATTTTTTCTATATTTAAATCTCATACTGAATTAATGCAACAAAAATATTTTTTAATAATTTAACCATAACAGTATAATGTTCGGGGACCTATACAATTTACTGTATGTTTACTATGGAAACCTGGAATGGTGGCCTTCAGAAACTGATGATGAGACTGTAATTGGAACTATACTTACACAGAATACATCGTGGAAAAATGTGGAAAAGGCTTTGAAAAAAATGAAAGAAAATCATGTTTATACCCTGAATGAAATAGCCACAACTGATCAGGAGAGATTGAAGGAACTTATTAAGAGTTCCGGGTTCTATAACCAGAAGAGCCGCTACCTTCTTACCGTCTCAAAGGAAATCACAGAAAAATATGGCAATCTGCCCGGGATGAAAAATAAAGACATTAAAGAAATAGAAGGATTTATCATGGGGCTTAACGGCGTTGGAAACGAAACCATGGAGTCTATAATGCTCTATGCCCTTGACTATCCGGTATTTGTCGTTGATGCATATACACTGAGATTTTTCAAAAGATTTTATGGAAAGGACTTTTCAAGAAAAGAAATAAGGAATTACGCAGAAGAAGAATTTTCTGAAATAGATCAGCTTAAAAATTTTCATGGCATGATCGTCAACCTTGGAAAAGATTTCTGCAAAAAAACACCTGTATGCAAATCCTGTTTTCTCCGGGATGATTGTTTATACGGAAAACACTAATTTATAGTAAGGTTATTTTCCATTGTATATTCCCTGTATTTCCTGTAGGTTTTAATGGATTCTCCCACAATGAGCCCAAGCGTTACAGCAAGTAATGTATCCACTATAAACTGTATCTCCAGGTTTGAAGGGAAAATGAATTCAAGCAATATTCTTACCATAAACCCTGCAGCCCAGAAGGTAAGTATATATGGAGACCTTTTATAAAAAATCTGGCCGTTCCTGTCAAAAAATGTTACACGCTCGCCATAGATAAATCCGGGGATAATTCCAACAACGCAGAGCAGTATTACTATAATAATATAATCTATATTCCCTATGAATGCAACCATAAAGAACACAAGAAGCAGGAAATAAATGGTAGGTGTTATGAATAGCCTTGCAGTTTTATACTGCCTTCCATTAATTCCCTGTTTTAGCCTTCTATATAAGATCCGGGAAAATATTAGCAGAAGGGCTATTCCAAGGAATGTATTGGATAAATTTAAGCCTGCCACAGAAACTGATAAATTCTGTATATATAAAGATACGGTGGCAGGCATCCTGAAAAGTATCAAATAGAGTTTTACCATGTTTATCCAATGAAAACTGAATGGCTCATTGCCTATGCGTACCTTGCATCTGGCATCGTTATGCTAATTGCATACATATTTACCCACATTTATGATCTGTCTGTCTTCATGGAGGTAATATTTATACCATTCTACTTTTATCATTCAATAAAATTTAAAGGTGCTAATTTCACCCTGAAATTCTTTGCAGCTTCCTACATCCTTGCCTTTTTTATTGAATTTTCAGGGGTGCATACAGGCATTCCATTTGGAAGGTATATATATTCATCAATTCTCGGCCCTGAACTATTGGGTGTTCCCGTGGCTATTCCATTCCTCTGGTCTTCACTATTATATTTCTCATGGCTCGCAGGGCGTGGGAAAATTGTTACCTCATCTATATTGATGGTGGCAATTGATTTATCTTTTGATCCACGCTTTTCCATACATCTATGGCACTGGGCAGTGCCTGGCATATATTTTGGTGTTCCTCTCACAAACTTCGCAGGATGGTTTATAGCATCCATTTCAATCTTTGCAGTTTTATTGTTAATACTTCCTGGGAGTTCGAAATTTAGCATAAATGCTTTAATATTCTATACACTTCTCGGCTTATTCCAGTGCATTGAAGATGCTGTAGTAGCATTATATTTGCCTGCCCTGATCTCCGCTGTAATATTTGTATGTATTTTTGCAGTTCTTTACTACTCCCATGAAATCAGTATCAGGAAAAATAAAAAATTGCAGGCTATAGGTTAAGGAATATGCTACATTTTAACACATTGAAAACTGACAAATAGTTATATAATAATATATCATAATGACGTAGAAATGTTCAGAGTTAAACTCACCCTGAAGAAATCAGAGTACATAAAATACCTGGAAGCTATAAGGCCAGAGGTCACGGAAACATTTGGAAGGTCAAGTGTTGCTGTTAAGGAAGATAATTCCAGTATATATATAATAATTACAGCCCCTGACACTTCATCTTTAAGGGCCAGTGTTTCCTCAATAACAAGGGTATTGAACGTAACTAAAAAAATAATGGAGGAAGATATATGGTAGAACCTAACTTAAATGCATATTTGCAGAACCAGATAAAACAGGCACAGGACATGCAGGCACAGATAGAGCAAGTTGCAAACCAGAGATATCAGATTGACATGAAGGTTAAAGAACTTGACAAAACGCTTAAAGAACTGAATACAGTAGGTAAAGATGCCCCGATATATAAAAATGTAGGACCTATTATTTATAAGATTGATGACAGGGAAAAACTTGTTTCTGACCTGGAAGAGCAGAAGGAACTGAGCCAGATGAGGCTTAAAACACTTGAAAACCAGCAAAAGACACTGGAAGAGAAATACAAGGAGCTGGAACAGGCTATCCAGAAAAGGTATGAAGAATCAACCAGAAACCAGAACAATCAGGGAATTAATTAAAATTTACCTGTAATATTACCTATATTTTATAATTGTTTTTTTTGATTGTTATTCGTTAATCCATTTTAGCTATCTATAATCCATTTTCTCTTTATTGAATTAATAGTGCCATTTCAGATAGATTCAAGAATTTTTTGCCTTATTTTTGAGGAACTGTTTATTGTCCCGTCGTATGGCGATGTCCTCCTCACCTTTGTATTTAGCCCGAGTTTTTTGCATTCAGTTTCAATATAGGAATCATCAAATTTCTGGTCATATCCCAGTGTAATTATATCCGGTTTCAATTCTGCAACAGTTTTGAATATATTATCATCACTATGGCCTACCATCACCTCATCCACCATCTTCAGTTCTGACACAAGGGCAGAACGTTCATTTTCATTGAACACCAGTTCCTTTCCATGTTTCTGTGCTATATAATCTGAAGCAATAACCACGACAAGATAATCGCCAAAGGATTTTGATTCCCTTAAGTAATGCACATGCCCTAAATGCAGTATGTCAAATACTCCGGATGCCATGACCTTTATCATTGCATGTTAAATGCTTTAGCCGTTATAAATAATTCGATGACTGGCAAAGGGATACGATACAATATACAGGCATAATTATGCAAACAGGACTTTCCATATATATTACTGGAATTAAGGATACTATCTGTGTACATTTAGGGTTTCTTAACGAATATCATAAAAATACCCATTTCCTATGCATTTTTCTTTATAAAATAAGCAACCTTAAGTTTAAATAAACAATATGGATATTTGTTAATATGCAGAATATAGTAGATAATGTTTATAATGAACTTAAGGCAGCAGTGGAACAAACAGCAGATAAGCCCTGTGCGATAGCCTATTCAGGTGGCCTCGACAGTTCACTGCTCCTTGCACTTTCAGGTTACAGGTATATACCCTATACACTGGGTTTTTCAGATTCAAGGGATATTGAAAATGTTGATGATGCATCTTCGATCTTAAAAATAAATCCAAAAATAATATTGCTGGATGAGATCGACATTGAGGGCTATATAAGCCAGCTATTAAAAATTGACCCGAAGATCACAAAGATGGAAATGGGATATGAGCTTGTACTATTCATTTTAATGGATTTTATCCCGGAAAAATATGTTGTTACAGGTCAGGGTGCTGACGAACTATTTTATGGATACAGAAGGTTTATAGACAATCCAAGGCTTAAAAATGACACATACATTAACAGGCTTTTCAATGTTACATTGCCAAGGGAAAAGAAAATGGCAGAATACTATGATAAGGAATTGATAACACCATATTTATCACTGGGGATGTTGAAAATAAGGCATTATATAACCAGGGAAGATAATATAGAAGAAAACAGGAACAAGCTGATACTCAGGGAAATAGCGGCTAAAATCTCATTGCCGGAAGAGATTTATAACAGGAATAAAACTGCAGCCCAGTATGGCTCCGGCATAAATAAATACCTTTTACGGCAATCCGATAAAATATTTAGAAATGAATAAATATTAATGAATGATATAGTATATAATTAATGGGATAAACAATGACATACGTAGGAATAATAGGAGGCAGTGGTCTTTATAGTATAATGGAAACCAGGAAAACAATGGATATTGATACACCCTATGGCAAACCATCAGCACCACTTGAGATTGGTGAAATAAATGGAGTTGAGGTAGCTTTTCTGCCCAGGCATGGGAAAAAGCACACAATACCACCTCATATGGTGAACTATAAAGCAAATATTTTTGCATTGCAGAAAGCTGGCGTTCAGAGGATAATAGGCCTCAACGCTGTCGGATCATTAAAGGAGGAATATAAACCTGGAGATATAGTAATACCCGATCAATTTATTGATTTTACTAAAAGGAGGGACCTTACATATTATAATGGCCCTGATGTTTACCATATTTCCATGGCAGACCCATTCTGCAGTGATATAAGTGCAAAGGCATATGAAGCGGGCAAAAAATTATCATTTCCCGTACATAAGAATGGTGCATATATATGCATAGAGGGTCCAAGGTTCTCAACCAGGGCTGAATCAAAAATGTTCAGGAATTTTGCCGATATAATAGGAATGACTCTTGTTCCTGAAATTAATCTTGCAGCTGAATTGTCAATGTGCTATGGCATGCTGGCAACTGTCACAGATTACGATGCATGGAAAGATGAAGCTGTGGAAGCTTCAGATGTTATGCAGATAATGAAAGAAAGTGAGGAAAAAGTATCAAAAATGTTATATAATTTAGTTCCAGAAATTAACGGTCAAAGGAATTGCAAATGTTCTTTGAGATTAGAAAATGCAAAAGCGTGATATAAAATGAAAATAAAATTTCTCGGCGGAGCCGAAGAAGTCGGAAGACTAGCAATAAAGATAGAGGATAAGCAAAGCAAGATAATGATAGATTATGGTATAGAGCCGGAAAAACCACCTGAATATCCACTTCCACCTGAAAAGGTGAATGACATATTCCTGACACATGCCCATCTGGACCATACCGGGGCATTGCCTGTGTATTACCATAACTTTCAGGCAAATTTCCATGCAACGGCTATGACTGCGAACAGTATAAAGCCCATACTCATGGATTCGCTCAAAATCATGAGGCTTGAAAACTATACCAAAATGTTCAACGAGGAAGATGTTGATAACCTGTTCAAGTCAATGATGACGGCGAAATATGAGCAGCCATTCCAGGTAGACAACCTTACAGCTGTGGCACACAGTGCAGGGCATATACCAGGTTCTACAATGTGGTGGTTCCAGGACGCTAGGTCATTTATGATTACCGGCGATCTGTACACAAAGGATACTAATCTCCTTTATGGAGCAAAGCCTGTGAAGACTGATGTACTGATAATGGAAAGCACATATGCAGGAAGGGACCATGAAGATAGGGATGAGGTAATCCAGAGGCTCAAGGAAAGCATAAGGGAAACCATAGAGAATGGAGGCAGGGTAATATTGCCCACATTCGCAATTGGAAGGACCCAGGAAATGATAATGACCCTGAGAGATATGGATTACAGGATTTATGTTGATGGAATGGGAAACAGGATATCTGGAATATATATGGATACACCAGGATTTCTCAAGGACCCGAAACTATTCAGGAGATCAATGGGCCGTGTAATACAGGTAAGGAACAACAGGATGAGACAGGAAGCCATAAGGGAGGCAGATATAATTATTACAACTTCAGGAATGCTTGACGGCGGGCCGGTTCTCGGGTACATAGATGCCTTTGCCGAAGATCCAAAATCTGCCATATTCCTTACAGGATATCAGGTAGATGGAACAAACGGAAGGAGCCTTATAGAAAACGGAACAATACAGATTGCAGGCGCAACAATAAAACCGGCAATGAAAATAGATTTCTTTGATCTATCTGCACACGCAGGGCATTCTGACCTTGTGAAGTTTGTGAAAGGCGTAGACCCGGAAATAGTGGTATTATGCCACGGTGACCAGAGGGAAAAACTTCAGGAATCACTTCCGGAATACAAATTTATATTGCCCTTCAATGGGCATGAATTTACGGTAGAATAATCTACCTGTAATATTTTTTGTATAATTTTTCATAGGCATAGTTTATATTTTTCATCTTTTCAGAATATTCTTCTTCATTTTCCGGAGTTGTGAGGTCAGGATGATATATCTTAGCCATTTTCCTGTATGCATTTTTTATTATTTCAGGATTATCGGTAGGTTCAATTTCCAGAATTTTAAATAACTTTTCATCTCCTTCCTCTTCCTGCAGCGGAGGGCTTTCTTTGTAATTTTCTTTATCTATATATTCATAGAATACATATCCTTCTTTTATAGGCATTCCATATTTTTCAGCCGCTTCAGTTAAAGTTTCTATAATCTTTTTTGCGATTTTTCTTTTCAGTGATTTGTTAATGAATATATGTGCAAATGCCTTTTGCCCCTCACTGTTATGATAATAGCAGAGTATTATTCCATTATTTATTTTCTCCGAAAGTCCAAAAGTCCATGTGGTATCGCCAAATTTTTCAAAGACATTCTGCCTGAATAAAACCTTTCTCTGGAGAAGGTTTCCGTTTACCGAAATCTTTGTAATTTTCTTGCCATTGTAGATTATTGAATCATCGGAAATCCAGTACAGGAATATATACTGGTAAACTTTCTTGCCTTTGAATCCGGATAAATCATTGTCAAATAAAAGTCTATTATTCTGTTTTTTTATGCTTTCAAGTCTCCCGAAATCAGAGAATGGTATGTCTTCAGGTACTCCCATGGAAGTTAGTCATCAGGGCATGTTATAAAAATTTGTAGTTTGTAGCCAGGGGACTTTCCAGGCATATTGAAATATTCTTATCTATAACTGTCCAAAATTAAGTTGATCAGATCATAGCCAACATTTATGCAATAATTATGAATGTGAAGGCCGTGAGATAAAACCACTTTCGATTTTATACAAATAATCTTTTACATGAAATTTTTATTGTTATTCTGCCATTTTTTTCTTATATGATCCAGATACCTATTTATTGCATCCCCAAGCAGTATAAGATAAATTACAAATAATATAATAGTTAGATAAAAATTTTTATAATTAAAAATATTATAATAATATAGAGACCCAATGATGATAAACAGAACAAAAATAGGAATGAAGGTTTTGTTCGCTAACTTCCTTTTCTTAATCTCTTGTGATAAATTGATTGCCATTTTTTACATCCGCTACCAACAATATAATTCTAACCAGCATATATTTTTTCTGTTGGGTTATTTCCACAACATCGTGTAAATATAATCCGTGTTATTAATAAATTTAATCATTAAATAACAGAGAAGGGCTGGCATGCATCATTTAGATTCAGATACATACAATTGTATAGTTGGTTTAATCTAATTCTTTATTTTAAAAATCTATCTTAATAATACATACCATAATATTTCCGCACTATACACATGCGATTCAAGTTGATTTATTAAGAAAATATGCCTTTATACTCACTAAGACGAGAAATAGAGAGTACTTTCAGTATACTGGAGAATATACTAAAGTATGAGAATATCTGGTACACAAGCAAAAGAAACTTTGATACTGCAATAGGCCTGAAAACAATTGCATGTAGCCTCATTATAATATCACACGGGAAACTGAGGGAAAACCACGGGAGATAATGAAAATCGTCATTTGCTAACACATGAGGCACTCTATAAAAAATACTATTTGAACTCCCTTATGCCTATTTTTTTTATTTCTGTTATTTTATCAAAATCACTCTCCTCAGATATAACTACAGCTGCTTTTTGAGTAATTGCAGTAGCTGCATGAATAGAATCTCTTGGATCAGTCTTATACTTTTTCATAATAGATATGGCAAGTGCCAGCAAGTCCTGGTTCACATCAATCAGGTGTAGCCCTTCCATGCCCAAAAAAGCATCACCAATAGATACTGCATCTTCAAAACTCCTGTTCTTCTTAACAATCCATACAACTTCATCAAAAGTTAATGAGCTGGTGGATGCCTCGATGCTCCTATTTTCCACTTTTTCTAAAATAAGTTTAGCACTATTTCCCAATTCCTCATTGTTAAGTGCAGCAAATATAAATACATTAGAATCAATATATATCATAATTTATTCCTTTTAATAATTTCATCCTCATATTCATTGTATTTTATTTCATTTATACTTTTTCCTTTTTTTGCAACATCTCTGAATATATTAACCGAATCCATTTTTAGTTTTTCCAGTATTATCTTATCACCATCTATTTTGAAAATCACCTTTGAACCCGGTGTAATTTTTAATGTTTTCCTTAAAGCAACCGGTATTACAACCTGCCCCTTAGGACCTATAGTCATTTCTTCTTCAAACATGTATAACTTACCATTATACCAATGTATAACTGTTACTTATACCATATTATATGGTCTATGGCTGACATTGATTGTATGTAATATTTTTCAATCTGTTATGGCGAGAATAGAAATACTGGATTTGCAATGCAATGACTCCGATAACAATTGTGACGTGCAGAAAAATATCTAAAAGTACCGTAATTTCCTGTAATTACATTGCAATAAGGCAGAAACTAAATATTCGGCATAGATAGAAATACTTATATTATATCCTAAAATATTGGAAGCGGGCTCGTGGCCTAGTATGGATAAGGCACCGTCCTTCTAAGTCGGTGATCGTGGGTCCAAATCCCACCGAGCCCGCTAGAATTCTCTTATTCATAGCATTGTCTAATTTAAAAAAACTGCAAAAATGTTAAAATTTATTATTTCTCCAGGTTTTTATATGCATCCTCATTGAGAATTCCATGGGACAATTTTGCTATAATGAATATAGCCAGGAAAGAGATCGCAAATACAGTTATAACTACAACGAAGACGCCGAAAGCCTCTATGCCAAGCTGCCTTAGAGCAGCAAAACCACCATCGAATAATAATCCATTTGGCAGTATAGCGTTTCCCGAAGCTGCGGCGAATGCATGCTGTGTAAATAGCCCTATCATCAGTACACCAAATATGCCACCTACTCCATGGGCAGGGAATAATCCTACAGGGTCTGAGAACCATTTAACCTTAGCGAATAATTTTTCCGCGCCAACATACAATGGGCCACCTATTAAACCAAGTATAAGTGCACTGGCAGGGCTGACAAATCCTGCCAAGGGAGTTACTATTATCAAACCCATTAATATCCCATTGACAGCGACAATAATAATTGGAGTTTCCCTATCAAACATTCTTGAAAACAACATGGTGGATACCATTCCAGCTCCGGAGGCAATAAATGTTGCAATGACAACTACCAATACATCATCATTGAATGCAAGCACACTCCCGGGATTAAAGCCAAACCATCCAATCCATAAAATTAATATCCCGACAGCTAGCCACTGGTAATCTGGCTTTATAT
>JAJZWN010000004.1:0-18749 GCA_021846695.1 Thermoplasmata archaeon | reverse complement strand
CCTACTTCCAGGAATCCAACTGCAATTGTCATAGCAAAAATGAAAATTGCAGCGATTACTATCCACAAATTATTTATTAAAATATTAGAAATCGAAAGATAATCAATGAAATCAAACATATTTTCTACCTGCTGGGTAAACTGATGTTGTTATAAATAAATATTCATGGAGATATAATGCCCTGTTGCATGGATACTTTTAATCATAGTTGCCTGAAAGCAATACAAAACAATAGTATACCACTTTATCAGCTTTCAGGAATTTAAGGCAATCTCCACCTGCAACCCTTCAATGATAGAAGAAATTAATTATTATCGCAGATATTGCAATATATATCCATATTCGTTCAATAAAAACTCAATCAGGCAAAGTGATATGTATGTATATTTATTAATAATTATTTTATTCCCACCTATGAGAGGATATATATTTATCAGGCACGGTGAAAGCAACATAAATGTTGAAAAAGTACTTTCCGATGATGTTGACCACAATACACTTACGGATACAGGCGAAAAACAGGCAGAAAGAACCGGTGAACAATTAACCGGATTGAAATTTGATGGAATAATATCAAGCCCGATAAAGAGGGCATACGATACAGCGAATATTATTTCAAATTATGTTGGTCTGGATGTAAAGATAGATGACCGTTTAAGGGAAGTCTACCTTGGAAACGCTAATGGGCATAATATAAATGAATTCCTTGATACCCTGTATCCAAATTCACATATAACGGGAAAAGTAAGGGACTCACTGGGAATGGAAACATGGGAACATCTACAGGAACGTGTTAAGGCATGCATGGATGACTATAAGGGAAAATACATATTTGTTTCACACTCAGACCCTATCCGTGCAATTGCATCCTATTACATGGGATTATCCGAGGGAGAAAGTTTTGGCATGGCTATTAAAAATGCATCCATGACGGTTATTGCCCGAAGCCCTCTTAAATTACTGTCACTTGGAGCTATAAACCTTGATGATAAGATAAAATCGATATTTTCTTAATTGGTTTTTACTGTTTCACTTCTGCGTTCAGAACTCTTCTCCGGATGCCAGCTTTTCACAAGCACATAATAAAGAACTCCGCCGGCGGCCTGCATGGCCCCGCCTATCAATAATGGAAATGCAAAATTTAAATCCATAAGATAGCCGGATGCACCGGTTGTTAGCTGTGACCCCCTCCCAGACACTCCCTGTATTGAAGTGGATGTGCCATAGTCCTCCTTGTCAATTCCCCTTACATTTATGGCGCCCCTCATGGGCGATCCTATCCCTGCAACAGCCATTCTCCCAACATATATAGCAGTGGCTATAAACAGAAATGGGGTAAACGCTATTATTATAAACAATGCCCCCTGAAGGATATGGGCTATAGATGCCATCTTAAGTGAATCTACCCTGCCATTTATGAATTTTCCAGAGGTATAAGACCCTATTGCCGTTGCAGCATAAGCTATAGTATAAATATTTCCCACTGTTCCAGGGTCTACATGGAATTTCAACTCAAAGAAAAGAGGAAGCAATGGCATTGCTATTCCTATTGCAGCAGCATTTATGCTATTGGGTAAAATAATCCTCAATAGATACTTGAAACTGGCTTTTTTCATTATTTTTGTTGTCTTTTTAGGCCGCCTGTATTCATGAAGCCTTGATAACGCTATTAATGAGCCGAATACCAGCAAAAATGATACTATAAAGAATACCCGGTAAAACAGAAGAATGCCTATAGCGGATGATATGATGCCATAAAGTGATAGGAATAATCCACCGAATATTGAAAAAAAGGATGCTGTTGCCGTCAGGAGCGACAGACGGTTTACCCTGTTTCCTTCTCCTGGATAATTATTAGCGATGAATGCTGTCATTCCTGGTGAAAATGCACCCCTCATTCCCCCTGCACCACCGGTAATTCCAGCTATAATTGCACCTATGGCTATAACATATATGTTCGTGGATATGGCAAGCAATAATAATCCGACTACAGGAAACGCCTCACCCAATATGAGTATTTTTGAATATCCGATCTTGTCACCGAGCCTGCCGAGAATAAGTACAAGAACCACATTAAAAATTATAATTGGAATATATATGAGGCTGATAAATACCAGTGAGAAGTGGAGAAAGTGAAGATAAAGCGGCAGGGAGAGTGTTACAAATATAAGTGCAGAACTCCGGAGAGCCCTTGAAATGAGCAGATAACGGAAAGACCTGTTAACAACATCAGGTGAATCAGAAAACATATTATTCAATATTGTTTATTAGTATATTATTTATTTGTTTAGTTGTGTGCTTTCGTTTCTGTTCCTTATTATCCTGACAATCAGATAAATAATTATTACAGCAAAGATGGCGATGCCCACGTAGGAATATTCATCAAAGTATTTTAGAAGAATTTCCCAGTGTGACCCGAACAGTATGCCAAGGTAAATAAGTACTACATTAAATATAACGTCTCCCGACAATGTATAAATAGAAAATTTCCTGAAGTTCATTGTGGCAATCCCTGCAGGTATTGAAATAAAAGTCCTGAATACAGGTATAAACCTCGTTATAAAAACGGAAAGTTCCCCATATCTGTTAAACCATGCCTTTGTTCTGTCTATTGTATCAGGTTTCAAGAACAAATATTTTCCATACCTGATTATAAATGGATCGCCTCCGTATTTGCCTATCCAGTAAGCTATCCATGCACCTATAAGGTCTCCAACAGAACCAACAATAAGAAGCAGTACAACTGAGACATAGGGGCTATAAGGATCCAGGAGCCTGTAAAAAGCAAGATAACCCGAAAATGTCATGACGATTTCAGATGGTATTGGCAGTAACATCCCCTCAAGAAGCATAAGGAAAAATACTCCACCCAATCCAAGCTTTATTATTATTACCTCAACGAACTTTATAAGGCCTACCGTTATAGAAGTTATTATACTCACTTTATCTGCTCCCTATTTTTAACGTATTATTAAGATTTATCTATATATACTATATATAAATATATAAAGACAAAATCTCTCATGGAAAAAGTTTTATTATTTTATTATATGTGTTCGCATGTATAAAATTCTTGTGACCAGGAATATACCGGGAAATTATATTGAAAAAATAGAAAATATGGAAATAGAAGTTTTTTCCGGAAAAGGAAGTATGAGGGAATGGCTTCTGTCAAATATTGGAAGTGCTGATGGAATATTGATAACATTAAATGAGAAAATAGATAAAGAATTAATAGACCATGGTAAAAAATTGAAGGTAATAAGCACATACAGCGTAGGATACGACCATATCGATGTTGAGTATGCGAAGTCAAAGGGTATAATAGTTACAAATACTCCTGAAGTGCTCACAGATGCCACAGCGGATCTGATATTTGGCCTTATGATTGCTGCAGCAAGAAACATTGTATCCGGAAACAACCTTATACATAAAAATGAATGGAAAGCCGGTTGGAACCCCACATTTATGCTTGGAAGCGAAATACATGGCAAAACGCTTGGAATAGTAGGAATGGGCAGAATAGGCAAAGCAATAGCCAGAAGAGCTTCTGGCTTTGATATGAAAATTATATATTATAGCAGGCACAGGCATGATGTTGATGCTGATTTTGTGAGCATAGATGAACTCCTGCAAAAATCAGATTTCGTTATAATAGCACTGGACCTCAATGCAGATACTTTCCATTTTATGGATTACCGGAAAATTTCTAAAATGAAGAAAACTGCATTTCTTATCAATGGCACGAGGGGAAAAATAGTAAATGAAAAAGACCTTGTAAGGGCATTGGATGAAAAAATAATTGGAGGCGCTGCACTTGATGTTTTCGAGGACGAGCCTGTTGACAATACAAACCCGCTTCTTTCATTTAACAATGTTGTTGTGACGCCACACATTGGAAGTGCAACATATGAAACAAGGGACAAAATGGCTGAGACTGCAGTAACAAACCTTGTAAATGTGCTCAATGGGAAAGATCCGCTATATAAATTATAATACTGTGCTATAATTATGTGCCATGGCTAATGATAAGGCAGTGATACTGATTTCAGGGGGCCTTGATTCTCCTACCGTTCTGGCATATGCACTGGATAAGGGCTATGAGGTTTATCCTGTAAGCTTTGACTACGGGCAGAGGCATATCAGGGAACTACAGAGTTCAGAGGATATTTGCAATTACTATGGAGTCAAGCTCAAGAAAATTAAAATTGACATGACACAGATAGGCGGTTCTGCACTCACAGATAAAATAGATGTGCCCGAGCGCGGGTTGGAAAACATTGAAAAGGAAATACCTGTTACATATGTGCCTGCCAGGAATACCATATTTATCTCACTTGCTGCTGCATATGGAGAAACAATAAAAGCTAATTCTATTTTTATAGGCGCAAATGCAATAGATTATTCAGGGTATCCAGATTGCAGGCCAGAATTCTTCAACGCTATGGAAAAAACCTTAAATCTCGGCACGGAACTGGGAATTACAGAGGGATTCAGGATTATGGTGCCATTGCAATACCTTACAAAAAGTGATATAGTTAAGCTTGGCAGGAAACTTGGCGTTCCATACAGGCTTACATGGTCATGCTACAATGGAAGGGAAAAAGCGTGTGGAAAATGCGATTCCTGCCTGCTCAGGCTGAAAGGCTTCATGGAAGCCCATGATTTCGATGATATAGAATATGAGGCCTATCCGGAGTTTTACAGTGAATACTTAAAAAGCAATGGAAAAATTTGAATTAACAATATTTATTTAGCAATTAACCATATTTACCTATGTTTCCAGTTGAACGTATGAGAAGGTACAGGTTAAATAGCAATCTAAGGGATATTTTCAGTGAAACCAAAATAAATTCAGATAAGCTTATAATGCCAGTTTTTGTGGATGAGACGGAAAAATCAAAAACTGCAATTAAGTCAATGCCAGGAATTTACCGGTATTCATTAAATGAATATGAAAAATACATAGGGCATCTTGAGGACATCGGGGTCAAAAATATTATAATTTTCGGAATACCAAAACATAAAGATTCTTCAGGCACATCATCCTATGACCATGATGGAATAGTCCAGAAAGCCATCAGATCTGCAAAGTTAAATACAAAATTGAATGTAATTGCAGATCTCTGCCTCTGTGAATATACGGATACAGGGCATTGTGGGGTAATATCCAATGGCTATGTGGACAACGATAAAACCCTCAATATATATGGGAAAGAGGCAATAAGCTATGCAGAGGCAGGAGTTGACATAGTTGCCCCTTCAGGGATGATGGACGGGCAGGTCGGGGTCATAAGGAAGGCAATGGATTCCAATGGCTATGTCAACACAATGATTATGGCATACAGTTCAAAATTTGCATCCAACCTCTATGGACCATTCAGGGATGCTGCAGATTCCACACCACAATTTGGCGACAGGAAAAGTTATCAGATGGATTACCGGAATGGTGACGAGGCAATGCGTGAAATAGATCTTGATGTGAAGGAAGGCGCCGACATAATCATGGTAAAGCCTGCTTTATTCTACCTGGATATGATTTACCGGGCAAAGCAACTTTATAAAATGCCACTGGCAACATACATGGTGAGCGGTGAATATAGCATGGTCAAAAATGCAGTACTCTCAGGGGCACTGGCTGCCGATACCGTAAATGAGGCGCTTATTTCCCTGTTCAGGGCAGGCTCTGACTTAGCGATAACTTATTTTGCGGAGGATTATATAGCAAATCATGGTAAGGCGTAACCTTCCAGTTATTTATTGTGTAAGCAGATGAACCCTGGACAGTTCCATTGTATCCTATCAGGTCAATTGTAATATTATCCGGGATTGTTTCACCCCTTACAGGATACAGTGTAATATTTGTGGTGCTTCCAGGACTCAATCTATTTCCCGTGTAATTGAACAGGAGGCCATTATAATTTGTTTCGTTTATTATTCCTCGGAAATATATGTTTTCCGAGGCAGTGCCTGTATATGTAACATTCATGTATATCTTCTGAATTTTCCCCTTTGACATGTCAAGGCTTATGGAATTGACTTTAACATCCTCTGTGGAATGCACACCGAAATATGCCCCCACAATTAATATTGCAATTAATATTGCAAAAGCGTATGTGGCATAACGTTTCAGCGCTTTTTTATCTATATTTATTTTCTTTTTATAATTTATATCCTCTATGGATATGAGGGATATAATTGGCCAGAATGCAACATAGGTTATGAGCAGCCTGTAATTGAATAACAGTATCAGCATGGGAAATGCGAAAAGTTCGAATTTTAATGTATCATAATGGGTTACATATAAAATAAAGGTTACAACCAGTGACAGCACAAGCAAAACCGTAAACATGGTGGCAGGAATGTGTATAAAGTTAAGGAAAGACAATTGCGATGGCCCGAATCCGATGCCTATGAGTTTTGCTATCTCTGAAGAAAGGATATCTTTGAAATACAGTACAGGTGATTTGATAATAAAATATCCATTGATTAGCATGAATACCAGGAATGCAGATAAAGTCCACTTTATGGCTGCAACTATCCCCTTTTCCCTGTATATCATATAAAACATAAATGGGAAAATAATTGCAGGAAACTGCTTTGCCGACAGTGCCAATCCAAAAAATATGCCGGAATACACTGGTTTATCCCTGTAATAATATGATACCATAATGAATACTACCCACACCAGCCCTATTAAGGAAAAAGCCGAACTGTAAAGGAATATTACATTTACCAGCAGGGCAAACATTGCATACAGCGCTACTTTTCTGTTATTGAATTTTTTATATATTATAATGAACGGAATAAATGCTATAGCAGAAATTATCAGGTTTGCAAATTTTCCTATGTACACATAGGGTATGTAAATAAGGAAAGCCAGGGCCGGGTATCCCTGCAGTGTTATATCCTTACCATACATGGTGGGGGTTACGTTAAGGTCAAGGTTGAAATGCTTGAAATATAGAAAGACCCCTGCCGTGGTTGCAGGATTATAGGGATTCAATCCATGCATGAATTTCATTGCGGAATACAAATCAATAAGGAACTCATCAGTTGGTTCAAATGCAACAAGTACAGCAATTGCAGACACAGCTACAATGAATGCAGCAGACACAATTATGTAAATAGGTTTTACCATATGCTCCCTTTTTTTCAGGAAATCATAGGAGTCCGGGTCTTTATAGAATATATAGGATACAATTAACAACAATACTGTTGCAACTGCAAGAAGAACATATTTCATTGCCCGGTTGGAAACTGCCAGAAATATTACCATGTCCACAAGCAACATGGTGGAATACAGGAAAGCCTGTACATAAAATGGCTTGAATCGGAACCATCCATTGAGGTTAGATGCGAGAAGTATTATAAATGCAAGCAGAAGCAATGCAGTTTCCAGTACTATGGCGTAAACGTTAAGGTAACCAAAAAGCCCGAATGCCACGAAAGCCGATAAAATTAGCACTGTGGCGGTTTCATTCAATATAATGCGTTGAATCCTGTCCAGTGTACCTGTTTTTTCCATGTTACCACACTATCATGGTGGCAGTTGTGTATGTAATTATGAATGCCACCAGTATACCAAGGAAATCTGCCACGTATATATCTGTCCTGTAATACACCGCTGTATAATACACACCAAGATTGGCAGCGAATCCTATGAGATTAAATAAATTGTACTTAGCCAATCTCATGTAAAAATGCCCCCTTCCTTTAAATGTGTATTTATTGTTTAAA
This sequence comes from Thermoplasmata archaeon, assembly GCA_021846695.1. The sequence continues at coordinate 11,009 of JAJZWN010000004.1, read as the reverse complement.
ATAAAGTTATAAATAATTGAAATTTCAATTGCGGGTATAATGCTTAATTCACTTCCAAGCTTGCCATGCAGGAGGAGCAGTACACCCTCATTTACAATGACCCCTGTAATTCCTACAATAATATACCTGAACATATTTCCTCTTCTGATAGTCAGGTCAAGGAAGTCCTTAAAGTGAATATTTTCCCTGCAGCGCAATCCGGTATTTACTATCTTATATTCAAAACTCCTGTTTTTCAACAGCAATGTGTTTCCAAGTATCATGTTTTTTTCCATGTCAGGCACAATATTTTTTGAAATGAGATATTCATAGGCATTCCTGGAATAAATAGTTCCAAATGGAAGTACCTTCCCCTTCTTGACAGATAGGGAGAGTTTGATAAACAATCCATAAATAAAAGCGATAATGCCCTGCTTTCCAAATAATAGTGTAAGGTCGTAATGATTGGAATAAACGTCATGGAAAATCCCGTCAAAGGTATCTGATTTTATTGTCATACGGGATATAAGTATATAATCAAAATCATCCCCATATGATGGTTTGCCCCTGTAATATTTCTGGATCATCTAAGAAGTGATATTATAATCCTTTTTATTTTTATTGATTAAGCTTAATTCTGCTGTCATATTTTAATTCATCATGGGCAAAATAATATATTAAATCGCAATATTAATTTATGGGAATTCCTACATATAAACAAGAACCATTTGAATGGTATCGTGAAATGAGGAAAAGCTCACCTGTATACAGGGAAGGAAATATGATACATATTTTCAAATATAAAACCATATCCAGAATCCTTTCTGACCACCAGAATTTTTCTTCCCAGTTCCGTGACCTTTTAGGGGAAGAAATGGCAGCAATGCTCAACGAGAAAACTACACCAAGCATATTGCTGCTTGACCCTCCCCTGCACACCACCTTAAGAAGCCTTGTTGGCAGTGCGTTCACACCACGCAGTATAGAATTATTTGAACCGAGAATCAGGGAACTTGCCAGAATGCTTGTCCATGCAATTGTGGAAAAGGAGAATTCAGATGTTGTTTCAGATCTGTCCTACCAGTTGCCAATAAGGGTTATTTCTGAGATGCTTGGCGTTCCAGAGTCTGATTCTGAAATTTTTAGGGATTGGTCAGATAAGCTGGCAACATCCCTTGGAAGAGGGCCTGATATAGAAACACAATATGATATGGCAGATTATTTTTACAAAAAAATAGACAGAAACTCTAATGGAAATAACCTCATATCAAGGCTTTCTACAGTTGAAATGGATGGAAGGAAGCTTTCAGATAAGGAAATTGCTGGATTTGCAATACTGCTTCTTGTAGCCGGAAACGAAACCACAACCAATCTTATCACAAACGCTATTCTCTCTTTATATGACCATCCTGAAATTTATGATGACATGCGAAAAACACCATCCATAATACCCGGCGTTGTAGAGGAAACCCTGAGATATAGATCGCCTGTGCAATCAACAAGACGATACTCTAAAATAGATACAGAGATCGGGGGTGAAGAGATTTTGAAAAATGACATACTTGCTTTGTACCTCGGATCCGCTAACAGGGATGAGGAAGTATTTGAGGATGGGGAATCATTTAATCCATACAGAAAGGAAAAGAGGCATATGGCATTCGGCCAGGGAATACACTTTTGCCTTGGTGCACCACTTGCAAGATTGGAAGCTAGAATAGCACTGGAAGAATTTTCAAAGGCTGTTCCTGGATTTGAAATTGAAAAGCCTGCTCCTGATGATAGGATAGATAGCGATATAATGTATGGTTTTAAAAAGCTTAATTTGAAAGTAAACCGGAGTTAATCTATTGCAAGGTGGGAATATATAAACTCTGGAGTTCATAATATACTTCATATGCCAGGCGGTTCTCACCTGAAAATCACCGGCAGAATTAATATTAACGTGTAGGTAGATTATAATGATACAGGAACTTTTTATAATTACAGCAATTAATATATACTATCAATAATTTAAATCAGGATATATATAATTTCCATTGATAAATAATAAATATAGTAATGTAATAAAGTGTAAATGACTTTACTTTTAATAGCATTGAAATTCCTGACTATAGTTTTCGGCTCTATTATTGCAGGATTCATTGGATCATTAACAGGACTTGGCGGCGGAACAGTACTGGTTCCTGTGCTGACATTATTCTACGGCATTCCTTTTATCTTTGCTGCCGGTGCGAGCCTTATTTCTACTATAGCAACATCTGCAGGGTCTGCAAGTGCATACACAAAGAAAAAAATAGCCAATATAAAGATAGGAATAGGATTGGAAATTGCCACCACCACAGGTGCAATAGTTGGGTCTCTTACATTAGTTTTTATTGATAAGCACGCATTGATATGGTCAGTTTACGTTATCTTCGGGCTTGTGCTTTTATTTTCATTAATACCAACAATTAAAAAAATTGGAAAGGAAGTTCCACCTGAAACAAAACCGGACTGGAGCACAAAGTTATTCCAGCTTACCGGCTCTTATTATGATGAAAGGTTGAGAAAAACAATAAAATATCATGGGATTAGATGGTGGCTTGGAGAAATAGTAATGTTTTTTGCAGGGTTTGTTTCTGGACTGCTTGGAATTGGCTCTGGTGCATTGAAAGTCCTGGGGATGGACTGGGCAATGAACCTTCCCATGAAGGTTACAACAACATCAAGCAATTTTATGATAGGAATAACCGCAGCAACAGGGAGTTCAATATACTGGTATGAAGGATATATAAATCTATTCATAGCTGCAGCAACGGCAATAGGGGTTTTAATAGGGGCATTTTTCGGAGCAAAGGTGCTTGTAAAAATTTCTAATGAAAATATAAGATGGATATTCTTCGCAATACTATCATTCCTGGGATTCGATATGGTGTTTAAAGGACTTCACCTCATAAATTTCCTGATCACTTTCTCATTGATGATACAGTTCTTTATATCTGTTATAATATCTATAGTATTAATATCGCTTCTATTTTATAACTCTAAAAGGAAAGAGTGGAGGAAGGTCAATGAAAAATCACGACGATGAAATAATAATAAGTTATTTCCTGAAAGCAGGAGTAATGATAAGCGTTTCTTTTATTGTAGTTGGTGTCATAATCCTGTTTGCGAAGAATGGGGGAGATGGATTCACACTATCTCAGATGTCCAATTATAATTACGCACTGGCACATGGAATAGATTCAAAATCAGTATCGCTGAGCAAGATAGTATCAGGCCTTTCTGCAATAGATGGCCTTTATTTTATAACAGTAGGGCTCTGGGTTCTCATATTCACACCTATCACCGTGGTGTTTATAGGCTGGCTTTCATTTTTTGATGACAAAAACTATCTTTATGTGGGAATGGCTTCTATAGTACTTTTCAACCTGTTTTTTGCAATGCTTGTCGTCCCCAGGTTCCTGGTGTAATTGGAAAGATTATAATATTTTATACATATACATGGCATATATGGCCGCAGGGAACTCATTTTTTGGTTATCCCAGAGGATTCGAAATAAAAGATAGTGAGACTATAATGGAAATAATAAAGTGCTCATTGTCTGAGTACTACACTAAATCCCTGATACTCGACCTTTACAGGGCATGGCCCCAGGCATTTATAGTGTACGACAATTTTGATTCTGTAGTTGGTTTTATTATTGGAGCTAAATATTCCGGCACGGAAGGCAGAATTTTACTGTTTGCCGTTAAACAGGAATTCCGGTATGCAGGTATAGGCAAGGCACTGTTGACACAGGAGTTAAATGTCATGATCCGTGCTGGCCTGTCCACAGTAAGATTGGAAGTGCGCACTGACAATGAAAACGGAATAAAATTTTACAAAAGGAATGGTTTCTCTATTATTTCAACATTAAAAAATTATTACTCGGATTTATCCGACGCTTACCTTATGTGGAAAATAATATAAAATTTAAAAGACATCTGCTTTTCCGTCAACAAACATCTGTGTTAGTTCTTCTATGTGTGCCAGTTTGTCATCTGCTATTGCCCTTATATTGTTCTTATGTTTTGAAGGGTCAACATTGTCTTCATAGATAAGCTGTAAAGATGCAACATGAGGCTCATCTACAGGCCTTCCTATCTGGGAAACTATCCTTACAAGGACTTCCTTTATATCTCCTCCTTCTTCCTTTACCACTTTGTCTGCTATCTGGTTTGACAGTACATTATACAACTTTCCCACATGGGTTACAGGATTTTTCCCTGCTGCAGCTTCCATACTCATTGGCCTGTATGGTGTTATTATTCCATTGACTCTGTTTCCTCTTCCCACGGAGCCATCATCGCCATTCTCCATAGAAAGGCCTGTAACAGTAAGGTAATAAACACTGTCTGATTTGACATCTCCAGTATTTACAAATACCTGAACGTCCTCATCTGTGTATTTTACTGCATTATCCTTTATCTTGTTTACAAGTTCATCCTTTATAGCATAATATTCTGAAGGGTCTTTAACGTATTTATCCACATATGCTGCTGCCACTGTAAGGTTTATGGTCCTTCCCTTCCTGAATCCCATTACCTTTATATCATATCCTATTGCTGGCAATGATTTCTTAAGGTCGCCGTTTATATATTTCTCTGTAAGTTTTACAAGTGTCTCTGTATCGGTAAATGGTGCAAATCCAACTCCAAAGGAAGTATCATTTGCTTTGAATTTTCTTGTATCATATAACCCTCTCAGGTCCACCGATCCATTTCCTATTCTTGAATCTATCATTACATCAGAATCTATGTCAAGATCCGGGAAATGCTCTCTCAAATAATCTTTTGCTGACTTAATTGCCAGTGATTTTACAGGAATTCTCTCGTTTCCAACGGATGCAGTAGCACGCCCACTTAATAATATGTATGTAGGGTCAAGAACATTTCCTCCTTTGAATTTAGGATCTGCCTGTCCTCCCACCACCTCCACCTGATCTGTATTATGGTGTAATATTCTGCCATATTGCTTTAAGTAATATTTGCTCAATGCCCTGCTTACTGATTCGGCAATTCCATCCGCAACGCTGTCCGGATGCCCGATTCCCTTTCTCTCCACAATTTCAACTTCCCTGCTCATTGTAGGGCTCTGCTTTATTGCCTCTACCTGGATGTTTCTTTCAACTTTTAATTGTGACTCCATAAGCCTCACATAGGTATAAGTTTTTAAACCTTTTGTCTGCAGGACATAGAAATTACTCGCTATTCATAAATATTACTATGAATCATTTTGAAGATTCAGTGTTAAATATTTCAATGCGGTTCACATAATTTCAATTCATATGATATAGCCGCCAGAGTAATGCATTTCATAAATAACATTATCAGCTTCCTCAATTTCTTCATATCCCATAAAATGCCCTATATCCCCTTCACTGGCGTTTTTGTATGTAAATTTATTGTTTGAGAAAACATCATTCCCTCTCAAGGGCAGGCTTTCTGGCATGGTCCTTAAGGCACTCCGGAGAAAATCATAAACCTCTTTGGAGTCATAGCTGTCATCCAGGATTGCACCATAATACACCATGCCCCACTGTGGAATATTATTCTCAAAGACGGTTTCTTGCCCGATAAATGATACAGTTCCGGAATAAATGTCTGCATATTTCAATTTACCATCTTTAAATGAAAATTCCATTGTTCCGGCAATTTTGCCCTTATAATAAGCATTTCCGGAACTATAGCCATTTAATTTTGCTGAGGTTAAAAATTTTGTGAGTTTATTATCGTCCATTTATAGTATATGTTGAACTAAAAGATAAAAATTTTCAGGATACTGTGTTATTGCTGTGTTGCTATGTTCTGCAACTCATCCAGCAATTCTTTTTCCACATGATCTGACCATGCTATTTCAGGGACATCAACAACTATGAAAATCTCCGAAAGGAGAATAACCTCTATAGCTGTTACGGCAATATCGCCCAGCAATTTACCTACTCCAACCTGAACCTTAACCTGTGACCCTTCCGATGTGAATAGAAATGTAAGTGCCCTGTCAGCTGCAACCAATCCCCTTAATATTCCAAACTTCTGTGCCTGCAGTATAGCTTTGTCTGCCTGGACATTGCTCTGAACCCTCCACTTATTATCTGTCAGGTATTGTGAAAAGGCATTGATCAGGTCAGGAAGATTTTTAGTGGTATCAATAGTTCTCTCTTTTTTAAATATTTCCATAATTATTTCATTCATATATGGTATAAAAGTATTTTGAATAAATTAACGAAATAAAATATATTAAATACACTTCCTGGCAATTATTTATTAATTGAAGAGCCTATTAGCAATCCCGCTATTGTTATAACGAATATAATCAGGAAGGTTAATAGTATTACCAGGTAAAATGGAATTCCCGCTATGCTGGATGCTAATGACGCACCCCTGATCCTTGTGGCATAGGATGGTATTAAAGCTATAAAAATTCCCAGCATTGAGGCTACACCCGCTAAAACTATATATGAAATTTTTCTAACCATGAAATAGCCTATTAAAATTGCAGGTACAATTTGCAAATACCAGTAACCGTAATATCCAAGCAAAAAGGCAGTTATAATTAATATGAATATTCCATATATATTAAAATATTTATCATTCATTTTTGATCACCATACCCCTGATAAAATTGTTCCGGCATATTTACTGGAATTAATGTGTAATATACACCGTTGTTCCATGGTATGAAGTTGTTTGAATAATAACTGCTCAATGGGTTTTCAGAGATGCCACCGGGATATATGCCTACGGACTTTGCAGGATTTGACAGGTTAACTATAAGCCTCCATGAGGGGCCAAAATTGGATGTAAGCCCGTATGCTGCGTTTATCGTATTTCCATTTCCAGCCGCCGGGATTTCCTTTGTATTCAATGTATTTATGCTAAAGAAGCTGGATAAGTACCTCTTATGAATATTGCCCCAGTCCCATTTCGATGATATTGTGCCATATTTTTTATTAAGCTCATTTATTGTCTGGTTAAATGCATGAAGTGCCAGTGATGAAAAATTCTCAACATTGCCATTCAAAGGGTTATTGAAATATGTTGAATCAGGATAATTAATTGTCCAGTTTACCAGGTCTTCCATCAGTGGGCCATGGTATGTTACATCGCTACCCAGGAAGAATGATATGTTATATAATCCATCCTGAGGAGTTATTCCGTATTCTTCCATGTATGGCAGGAAAGTATCGTTTACTATATTATGTTCCCAGAAATGGAAAACACTTGCTGCTGAAGAATTAATATCCATATTCCCGTTCCATGATTCCAATTCATTATATATTTCTGTATTTCCATAGTATTTTTCAATGGATTTCAACAGGGGCTTCAGGAAAATATTGGTTGAGTAATCATGTACCGACAACTGTACTTTTTCCATTTTTGACGTATTGAACCCGGAAGTTGAATTTAACAATGAATATATCTCATTTGCACGTGGCCCTGTTTCATAAAGCCAGCCAGTATAATATGGATAACCTGGTGAAACAGTTATCTGGTTAGCAGAGAATACAAATCCCCTTGCAGGGTCGTATAAGGACGGCTCATATTTCAGTGGTATGAAACCCACCCAGTTTGACCTACCAGTTCCATTTAATACACCTCTGGGATTGCCTGATTCTATGACAGGATAATCTCCATACGGGAATATGCCGATATTGCCCTTTGAACCTGCAACTGCCCAGTTCTGTATTGCAACCTTGAAATATTGTGTAAGGTTGTCCCTGAACTCTGATACTGTATGTGCTCTGTCTATATGCAGGAAAAATGTAAGCTCATAACTCGGGGATAGACCCGTCCAGTCCATGGCAATTTTTGTTCCCGAATCATTGTCAACCACAACCCCATTGTCTGCAACTTCCAGCTGCAGATTATATGGCTTTGAATCCTTTACATTTATTGTTTCGTTTATCACTGTGAATTTTGTCCAGTTTCCGTTGGAATAGTAACTGTATGGATGTGAACTGGATGTTTCTTCAGCATAGAAGTAAGTTTCCTGTGTCTGCCCGTTAGTTGCACCCCATGCTATGTAACTATTATGCCCGAGTATTATGCCGGGGAAACCAGGGAACACCACTCCGATCACGTTCATGCCTGGAGATACAAGCTGGAAACCTATCCATATTGAAGGCACGCTTGTCGTGAGATGTGGGTCATTTGCAAGCAAAGCCGAAACATTGTCTGTTTTTACCCCGTTGACTGCCCAGTCGTTGCTGAAACTTTCAGAGGATGGAAATGCAAGTGATGTTGGCGATGAAAATGCAGGTATGCTGCTTATGTTTACCGGTATATGCACAGACGGCGTGTATAATGTTAAATTGTTAATATCGCCTGTTTCGTTGTAAATTCCCGGATTGCATTGATAAGGCACAATGGGGTTTTGTATTCCTGCCTGGTAAGCTGGATACAGCGCTTTTATAATGTTTTCAGGCATTTTCTGCAATGCATACTGGAAGTAAAGCGGCTCAAAGCCTCCTGCACTGTTTTCCCACAGAAAAGTTTGCTGGATTGCAAAGATATTTGTTATGTTAAAATCCTTGGGCTTATAATTGAGCAGTTTAAAAAGCAGTGGCGTATTTCCATAGCTCAAATTGTTTATGTATGAGTTTATACCGGAGACAAAATTGCTGGTTGCCATATAGGTGTAGGAAGTTTTTGAAAGGTTGTTTACTTCAGATTTAGCTATCTGGCAGTCCATTAATTCCCTTGAAAATATATCCGATGACAATTCACTTTTACCTACAAGTTCGGATAAAGTGCCCTGTGCTTCCTTCTTGATGAAGACCATCTGTGCAAGCCTGTATTTTGCCTCTAAATAGCCCTGTTCATAATATAACGACCAGTTATGGTTGCTATATATGCCTATAAATCCATCAGATTCCTGGAAAGTTATGACCTCTGCAGTCTTACCATTATAAGTAATATTCATATATTTAGCGCCAGTTTTATACTCCGGTGGAATAGAATAAATACCTTTTGAAGGATTTAGCAGTTTATTAGTCGGCGGTAAAGGCCCAATGGAGACTGAAATCATTGAAATTATAACTATTGCAACAATTACTCCTACTATGAATCTTTTTTTAGATGAAAAGACTTTCATAAAAATTGATAACTATGATTTATTTAAATATTAGTTAGTGGACGAATATAGATTTAACTATAAAACCTCTGGCAATCGCTAAATTCCTGAAAAATATTCATGGTTATTAAAATAAATAATTAAGATGCAGTTTATTAAATATTATTTTTTTAAAAACTTCATCAGGCCATTTAAATCCATTGTGTTTATTACTTTTTCCTTTCCAAGCCATCCCCTTCTTGCGGTTCCAACGCCCAATTCCATAAAATCATACCCGTAAATGTTGTGCGAATCTGTGTTTATTGAATAATAAACATTGTACTTCGAGGTTTTTAGAATGTTTTCATCGTTTAAATCTAACCTCTCAGGAGAAGAATTAATTTCCAGTGCAGTTTTATATTTTTCACAGTATTTTGATACCTCATCCAGTTCTATTTCATATGACGATCTTTTATTAATCAACCTTCCGGTGGGGTGCCCCAGAATATTTACCTTACCGGTTTTTATTGCGTTTATTACTCTCTGTGTCATATCTTCCTTTTCCATTGAGATATTCATATGGACTGAAGCAATTACGCAATCCATCTGTCCCAGTGTTTCATCTTTTAAATCCAGTGAGCCATCCTTTAAGATATCAACTTCTGCGCCTTTCAATATTTTTATCTTATATTTCTGATTTAATTTATCTACTGTATCAAAATATTTTATAAAATCCTGGTCTCCAATTCCATGGGCTATTTTTAGATTTTTTGTGTGGTTTGTCATTGCAATATATTCATAACGCTTTTCCAGCGCAGCATTAACCATTTCTTCCGTTGTGTTGAGGCCATCACTTTCCTTTGTATGCAAATGCAGGTCTCCTTTAATGTCATTTAAACTTATCAATTCCGGTATCCTGTGTTGCAATGCCAGTTCTATCTCACCACGGTCTTCACGCATTTCTGGAGGTATATAATCCATATTTAGCCTGTTGTATATGAATTTTTCATCCTTACTGGCTGCTATATTGCTATCATTATAAAACAGGCCGTATTCATTCAACTTATAATTATTGCCTATTGCTATTTTCCTTATCTTTATATTGTGGTCTTTGCTACCAGTAAAATATTGCAATGCAGCACCAAAGCTTGCATCATTGATAACACGCAGGTCGCAGGTCACACCGGTGCTTAATAGAATTGTTGTTTTTGTCTCGCCTTTTATCATCACCGATCTTGCATCCTCAAAATTTATAAATAAATCCATAGTTTTTTTGCTATCTTTCGATGTTGCCAGTATATCAATGTCCCCCAGAGTCTCTTTCATTCTTCTTGTTGACCCGGCGATAAAGCATCTGTCTATAAAATCACTTTTTGTTAAATATGAAATGATTTTTCTTGCCTCATTTAATCCCTGGGCAAGCAAAATTCTACCGTGCAACGAAGCCAGCATTGAAATATTCTTTAATATTAATTCTTCGCTTTTTTTCCCAAAGCCGGGGATATCTGCTATTTTATGTTCTTCTGCAGCTTTTTTTAAATCATTTAAATTTTTTATGCCGAGCTTTTTATACAGTAATATTGCTTTTTTAGGCCCTAGGCCTTCTATCCGGAATAAATCTTTAAAATCAATAGGGTATTCACTTTTAATTTTTTCATATTTTTCGATTTTTCCGGTTTTCAGGTATTCTATTATATGCTGTGCTATCCCCTTGCCAACACCGGGAATTTTCATTAATCCCTCAATGCCATACTTATCATATACTTCAGAAACATCCTCCGGCATTGATTGCAATTCCATCGCCACCCTCTGGTATGCCAGGGCTTCAAATTTTGTTGTTTCATCAATGCTTAAAATATTGTATAAATTTTCAAAAATCTCTGCTATTTCAGAGTTTGTCATATTATATACATATTACCCTTAATTATAAAACTATGGAATAAAATTAAATATGC
>JAJZWN010000038.1 GCA_021846695.1 Thermoplasmata archaeon | reverse complement strand
CCAGGCTAGCATATTTCCACCCACCTTTAAATAAATATCATTTTTAGTATATTGAATAGCGAAAAGTAAATTCATATTTAATTATGAATATATATAATACTTCCATGGCATATGCCATGTTGCAAAAATTCTAAGTAGAATGGGCAAGCATCATGCCAAAATAAATTTCAACATAATGGTAATCAAGTCGCATTTTCCTTCCGGATGCCTGCAATATTCCATACATTACCATAAGATTCCAGAAACTGTCAGGTTTTCCTGTATCTATAATTTCCTGTTCAATTTTATATAACTCCTCAAAAGATCCTGTTTCGAAGCAATGTTTTACGGTATATTCATACTTTTCAGCATTCTGCGAGTATCCATATGGCCCCTTATCCGAGTGTGTGTGAGCCTGATCTGCACTTATGATTATGCTTACTTTCTTATTGTATGCCTGAACACTATTGTAAAGTGATTTTCCAAAGTTTATTAATTTGTCCCTGTTATTAATCCTTGACTGCCCGATAAGTACTATATTTCTCTGCTTGAAGAAAGAAAGTGGTATGCTTGAACCAAAATCAAGGGGAAATACCGAAATATCCCCTGAATATGTTATAAATCTTAACTCTTCTGTTGTGTCCCGGGTAGATTTTATGATATCTTCAGTAAGTTTTCTCTCATTCTGCGCTTTAAAATCAAGATATGTATTCTTTAATTGTGTATCAGCCTTAAAGTATTCTGTATTCACAACAGCGATATTTTTTGAAAGATTTACGCCGTGGGGCGAGAGGATGACCAGCACATCTGAGCTGTCATTTTGGGAAAGTTCTTTCAAGGCGTTGTTTAATTTCCTGCTATCTTCGTCCGGTATATCTATAAGTTCATCTCCGTGTGGAACCATATAAATATTATTGAGAACCATATTGTATAATATAATGCTATTATTTATTATTATATCGGTTATTAATTGGATAGATCACAATTCAATAGTAACAAAGGTGGTAAAATATCAGGACTGCCGAAGGATGGAATATTAAGAAAACACCAGCAGGGAATGAGAACAATTACGCATTACAGCAATGAACCAATTTTCGATGCAATCACAAAATACTTATTCTAACTATTACTATAAAAATATGAAAATTATTGATTTAAAATCTTATATAATAAAAACACGTGGAAAAAATGGGTTTTTATAGAAATCATAACTGACAATGGGGAAAATAGCTATGGAGAAGCAACTGTGTATTCAGGTCAATTTTCCGTAGTTAACCATATTAAAGATATTAAAAAATTTATTGTAAATAAAGACCCGTTTAAAGTAAGGGAATTGGTAAATGAATGGTTTACATCATCCTTTAACAGGAACAGGGACATAGTAAATATGTCATTGATCAGCGGTGTTGAATCTGCATGTTTTGACTTAATCAGCAAGCATTTTGGCTCTACAATTTACAATCTGTTCTGTGGCCCTGTTAGAAACAAAATAAAGGTATATGCAAATGGCTGGTATACTAACATAAATAACATTGAATACTGTGGTAAAGAAGCCAGGAAAGTGATAAATAAAGGCTATAGGGCATTAAAGTTTGACCCATTTGGCAGTGGTTCCTGATTCCTGGAATATGACGAATTTCAAAAATCTATGGAAATAATACAGATTGTCCATGGCGTTGTTGGAGATAACACTGAAATGCTGATTGAAGGGCACGGGAGATTCAACAGGTCTACAGCAATGAAAATAGGTAAGGAACTTGAAAAATATCCCAACAATGGATGGTTTGAGGAACCTGTTATAACCGAGGATGTAGAGGGCATGGTTATGCTGTCGAAGTTCTTAAAAATTCCAATTGCTGCGGGTGAAAGGTTGATCACATCCTATGATTTTACACAATTATTTAAGTCAAATTCTATTAGCATAGCACAGCCAGATCTCATAAATACTGGTGGCATCATAGAATTGCTGAAAATAGGAGCAATGGCAGAGGCTAACAATATTTCAATGGTACCACATCAGGCTGAAGGACCATTAAATACATTTACAACCCTGAATATAGATGCCTTGATGAATAACCTGAAAATCCAGGAAATGTTCGATGAATTTGCATACCCTGCCTGGATTGGCGATATAGTTGATACTGTACCTGAAGTTAAAAATGGATATGTAGAACTGCCTGAAAAACCTGGAATAGGAATAAATTTAAATGATAAAATTGATAATTATATTGCAGACTAAAACGATACTGATTTTAACCTATTCTCAGAAGGCTGGGAAAAGAGAGGTTTTAAATAAATTCTCCTTCGAAAGATTTTATATGTACTATATAATCATTTATTTATGCAAGCAATAACGGTAAAACCGCCTGAAGCAGGAATAACTTTTCAAAATGTAGATTATAAAAATAATGGAATTAAAATAAAAATTCTCGAAAATGGCATATGTGGCACTGATAGGGAAATAGTAAAAGGGCAATTAAATTCTGCAGCTATTCCGGCTGGATCTAATTATCTTATTCTGGGTCATGAAGCCATAGGCACTGTGATGGAAGATGGAACCATCTTTAAAAAAGGGGATATAGTAATGCCTGTAAACAGAAGAGGGTGCGGGAAATGCCTGAACTGCATGGTTGGGAGGCCTGATTTCTGTGAAACGGGAAATTTTGTTGAAGCTGGAATAAAAGGCATGCAGGGGTTTATGGGCGAATATATATACGATGATGAGAAATATTTAGTGAGGGTCCCTGCCGGGATAAAAAACATGGCTATACTGGCACAGCCACTGGCTGATTTAGAAAAATCAATGGATGAGATTATCAATATACAGAAAAGGATGATATGGAGATGCAGCGATAATACCTTCCACTGCCGCAATGCACTGGTAATAGGAACAGGAACAATAGGCATATTGTTTTCACTGCTTTTAAAAACATATGGGTTTAGTGTAACAATAGCAAACAGAAGATATGCACATGAAAAGGAAGTAAAAATATTTAATATGTCAGATATTAAATATTATAATTCAGCTACTGGATATAAATTTGATAATAATTCATTCGATTTAATAATAGAAGCATCAGGTTCCTCTGCAGATGTAATATCCCAAACAATGGGTTTTCTAAAAAATAATGGAATATTTGGATTGTTCGGGTTTATAAGGTCAGGTGAGCTCAGTATAAATAGCCATATGCTTCAGGATTTCGTTTATAAATCAATTGCAATGGTGGGACTGATCAACGGCCAGAAGCCACATTTTGAAATGGCAATGGATCATTTAATGCAATGGCAATATATGTATCCTGGAATAGACAAACTATTGATAACAGATGAAATTAAAATATCAGATAGGGAGAAAATAACCACTGCATTGACAGAAAAATCTAAAGATGAAATAAAAACCAGGATATTATGGGATTAATTCAAACTATTTGATTGATATCTTCTATAATTCCCCTATTTATTAGTGAAGATGATATAATTTATGAATTCACCATTGATATACACGCGGGTTCTTCAATGATCGTTTCTATTAGTAGAAAATAAGATAATAAGCACTTGGAACTTCTTATTATACTGCGCCTGGTTTAAACATGTTTTAGCGATTCAACATTCCTGAATTTTACGATAAATATTATGCAGGCCACGAATCCGGTAAAAGTAGTAAAAAACCATATTTCGGAAGGAACGGTAAAAATAGTAAATGCCGCCCCTCCAAGAGTTGGTCCGATGGCTCTCCCGACACTTAAAAACGCATTATATATCCCCATATTCTTTCCAATATTTTCAGGTTTTGAAACTGCTGAAACCATGGAATATCCTACAGGGAATGCAAAATCTTCGCCGATTGTAAGTACAATTGTGGAAATAATCATTCCTATAATTCCGGTATCGAATGCATATGAAAAGTAGCCAAATGAATAAACGAACGAACCTATTGCGAAGGATCCAAAGTTTCCTATTTTTCTGATAATTTTATATATGAATCCCTGCAATATTATTACAAATATCCCGTTTGTGAGGTATACTATGCCAAGCTGGTAAATTTTAATAGATCTGAATATAGTTGCATAATTGGTAAGTGTAACAGTTTCCTGGGACTGGACAACAAAGAGCAGAAGGGCAATCAATGATAACTGGATCAGCAATGTGTTGCTGGTAGTCAATGGTACCTTTCCGATTTTCCCATCATATTTTACATTCTTGAGGAACAGGCTGATTCCCAGGGAAATTATGCCCATAATAAGCCCGAATACAAAAAGCAGGTGATACCCTCCAAATGATTCAATAAATCCACCTATTGCAGGGCCAAAACCCCATCCTATATTATTTCCAACCCTCAGTATAGAAAATCCCTTAAGCTGTATATCTGAAGAACGCGATATAAGTGCATTGGAGGCAGGGGACATTATTGCATTTGCAATCATGAACATTATAAAAGCAACAGGATATAGAAGAGCTGAAAGTGAAACTCCTGGAACAAAACTTAGAATTGCATATATGACAACGGAAATTGAAAAAGAAAAAATCATAGTTTCCTTGTAACCCACCCTGTCAGATATTGCGCCTCCATAAATATTAACCAGGGCTGCTATAAAGCCTCCTGCGGTAAATATTATGCCAACATATAGAAGGGATA
This sequence comes from Thermoplasmata archaeon, assembly GCA_021846695.1. The sequence goes on along the minus strand of JAJZWN010000038.1, from coordinate 7,748 downwards.
TATGCAGGATATCGTGCATATACAGGGAACTATAAATCCATATTGATGAATAGCCAAAACCTCTTACAGTAGAGGCGCCGGTTATTAGTGGAACGTTCCTTTCAGCCATTTCCGCAGAGATTCAATTCCATAATATATATTGTTTGTTGCATTAACTTACTCTATTTCACTTTTTATATGTATACAATTATATTTTCTCATTATTACAAAGTATTATATACTGAATAACGGAAACTTAAACATTAATCGAAATAGTATATTTTTGATATGAGACTTACTGGCACTATAAAAACATTTATATATTTCATATATATAATATTTTCATGAAAAATCCTGAACAAGAGGAAATACCAGGCAAAACTAATAATACCAAAAAGATTTTGGCAATAGTTGTTGCTGTGGTGGTTATAGGAGTTGCAATTGGGGTAGCATACCACTATTTAGCTCCTCAACCCGTAAAAGAACAGACGCTTGCAGTGTACCCGGGACCGGCGGGTGCAAACAATTCTGAGCATTTACTCGGTGGTTGCGTTATTGCTGAAGCATATAACCCGAACCTTAACTCTAGTAATATAGCTGCAATGGATCAATTTGTCGCTTATATGCTTTCGCCAGAAGTGCAGTATACATGTGAACAGGCAACTGGATTTATACCGATAAGTTCGCATAACGTAACCGGAACTGATGTGCCTTCAATATATAGCAAATCAAACGCCACTGTTCAAATAACATACTTCAATAGCCTTTCACCATCAGATTATAAAACAACAGAAAAAATCATATCGAACTTTGAAGCAAAATATACAAATATCAAGATTAAAGCTACGAACGAATTAGCTACAGATATTGTAACCCAGGTAGAAACAGATAGATCATCATCTAGGACAACGCCGATTGTAATGACTATAGATAATCTCGATGTAGGTACACTGGCAAGCGGTTCATATCAAGGTGCATCTTATCTCGCAAATATGACAGGTTATAAACAATTAATACCGGCAAATGTAATTCCTACAGTTACAAACTTAACAGAAACTGAATTGTCTATATATAATAGCGTTCCATTTATAACACAGTTAATTAACACGCCACTAGTATGGATAGATATGACAGCATTGAACTCAATAGGAATAACTCATGAACCACAGAATTACACCGCTCTTTTGAGTGATGCAAAGGCCTTGGATAAAAAATATGGCAGAGGAATGATAAATATGCAGGGGCATGGTGGAGCCAGTACTGCTACTGAATTATATCAGTGGATTGTCCAGTTTGGGGGAAATCCGGTAACATTTAATTCCACAAACGATGTAAAAGCAATGTATGCTATGTATAACTTAAGCGCCTATTTCAGTCCAGAATACAAAACATCATACTGGGCAACATACAAAGGTTTAGCATCTGACAAGTATGCAATGATGGATTATCAGTGGCCAGGTTCCGTAGACCTGAAAACAATTGGTATGAATACTTCTGCTCTAACAGGAAATAACTCAGTACTTAACGTATCAATAAAAGCTATCTCTGAGGGAGTCTTTATAAGGGACCCGGTACCATGGATTTCAGAATGGCAGATATTAATGGATAATGCGTGGACAACAATAATTACAGATGGAAATTCACAGAATTATTCAACAATTGCACATACGCTGAGTACTGAGAATCAGGATATGTTCAATCATTTAGTAAGCAGCTACAACATAACCGTGGCAGATAACTATGAACAGGGTGTTTATCATCCTATAACTGCTTAAATATTTTTAATTTTTTATCTTTTTATCTAAAGTTTTTATTTTTGTATAATATATCTGAATTCTGAAATTTAATAATATTTATATATAATATATTAAAAATTTAAATAATGAATATACATTTATAGAATATGGAAAAGGAATTGGAGGAAATAAGAAGTTCACTATTAAACGAATTAAATAAAATTCAATCAGTTGATGGTTATCCCTATGCCGGTTATCCGCGATTTATGGAATTATTTGGCAGAGATTCTCTAATATCATCATTGCAATTATCATATTTGTACCCCGATTTTTTAAAGCACTCTCTGGAAGTTTTAAGCAAATATCAGGGGAACTCTTACAATATAGCCACCGGTGAGGAACCGGGTAAAATCCTCCATGAGCTCTCCAATTCAAATACATATATTTCAAATCCTGATAAAGAATCGTGGGTAGTTTTAAATAAACCCATATTTTTTTCTGTTGATAGTACACCTCTTTTTATTATTTCAGCAATATTGTTTATGAAAAAGCATTTTGAAATGTATTTGTCTTCTATTATAAAATCAATTGAAAAGGCAGTAATATGGTTACTAAATAAATCTGAAAGTACAGGTTTCCTTACATATAACACCATGGAAATCCACAATAAATTAGCATCAATGGGATGGATGGATGGGTCCTGGGATTTATATAGCAAATTATCAGGCGATATTGCGCTTATTGAAGTACAGGCCTATACTTATGAAGCTTTAAGGCTTTTTAATGAAATTTTTCCTTTTAGTAAATTGCATAAAATCATAGATGATAAACTCAGTTATTTAAGAAATAATATAAATAAATTCTTTTGGATTGATAGTATTAAATATTATTCTCCAGCAATTTCGATATCGAATGGTACCATAAACGCATTGAAAAATATAACATCTGGACCAGGGCATCTACTAATAACAGATATTATCGATTCACACAAAAAAAAGATGGTTGTCGAAACACTATTCGGAAAAAATATGATGACTTCATATGGAATAAGAACTGTAGCGACGAATGATAACATATTTAATCCATTTAAATACCAGACCGGAAGTATATGGCCAAATGATAACTGGATAATAATGGAAGGGTTAAAAAGATCAGGTTTCAGCATTGAAGCTGAAAAATTACGAGTTAATCTATTAAATGCAGTAATCAGTTTAAAGGAGCCACTAGAATATTATTCAGTTGATATAAATAATAATATCATACCTTATAAAGATCTATATATTAGTCCGTGCGAAATACAGGCATGGACAATTGGTATGTTTTTAAATGTAATAGACAATAAATTTCATGAGGGTTCGGAGTTATAATCTTCAGGCACAACAACATCTTCGAGCAAATTATCCTTGTATATATTGAATTTAATAAGATCAAAGTAAATATCATCACCAATAGCATACTTTTCCTTTGTTCTAATGACAATATTGGTATCATTGATATTGCAATGTATATAATAATTCCCCTCAGCATTTTCAATAAGGTTTACTTTGGCTTTTATCTTATCTCCCGGTTTCGCCCATATAGATCTGAATCCTACTGTTTTGCCAGGGTAACCGAGTATATCCCCATCAATAAAATTCATTGGATACGTTCCGATAAAATCACCAACCCATCTTGTAACAGGTTTTTCATATAATTCATCATATCTACCTATCTGTTCAATAACACCATTATGCAATACAGCTACTCTATCGGCCAGGTTAGATGCTTCAAGTTGATCATGTGTTACATAAATGAATGTATAATTTAACTCTCTCTGCAATCTTTTTAGCTCCTGCCTAGAAGTGTACCTTACCCTGGCATCTAAATTGCTCAGCGGTTCATCAAGAAGAAATAAAGCCGGGTCTCTTACCAGTGCTCTAGCTATTGCCACTCTCTGCTTCTGACCTCCACTTAATTTAGTGGCATTTTTGTTTAATATGTCTTCAATTTTCAATAAGCTTGCAATTTCATCAATTTTGGTTTTTATTGTACTCTTATTCATCCTCCCCATTTTTAATGGAAAGGCAATATTTTCATACACAGTCATATTTGGATATAATGCATAATTTTGGAAAACCATTGCTATATTTCTTTTATTCGGTGGTTGGTTTGTTACATCTTTCCCATCCACTATAACTTTTCCTTTATCTAATGGTTCTATATTTACAATTGTACGCAAAAGTGTAGATTTGCCTTCTCCAGATGGCCCAAGAATTACTAAAAATTCTCCCTGATTGACATTTAAATTAAGCTTCTTTAATACTTTTACATTATTATATGATTTTTCTAAATTTATTAATTCCATTTTATATGTCATGATTTCATACCTCCCGTTAAATACTCTCCTTTAAGATATTTCTGTAAAAATACCACGATCAAAATTACCGGTACAGTTACCAATAGAGCGAAACTCGCAGAAATAAATGGTTCACCTCTACTTACATAATTATAAAGACTGACCGGAAATGTTGGAGCAAGCGGTGAAATAATTATAGCATACGTAAACTCATCCCAAGAGGTCATCCATGCCAGTAGAAAAGTTATGATTAAAGGTATTTTTATTAGGGGAGCAATTACATACCGGAACGTCGATATCATGCCAGCACCATCTATATTTGCCTGATTTTCTAGATCAGCCGGCAATGCTCTGAATCCCCCCAGCATGATAAATGTTGATATAGGCAATACAACAAGTTCCTGTGCTAGAGCTATCCCAAGAATATTGTCGTATAATCCCAATTTTATAAAATAAACTGATATTGGGATAGCAATAACAATTGCAGGAAGCATATTTGCAAAGAACATTAATACTATGACTTTATTGGAAATTTTTGAGGCTAATTTATTCAATCCATATCCTGCAGATATTGAAAGTACTATAGCAAGTGCAGCAACTATAAACGCAACTGCCACGCTTCTTAATACGGGCTTAATTAGAGACAAGTCCTTTAACGATGATTCAAAATTTGCAAGTGTAAAAGCAAAAGGCAGCTGGTATGGATACAATCGTCCAAACGTTAAGCTTATTGGTTCAAAAGCAATAAGTATCAAAATATATAGAGGATATATAAATATTATGGCTAAGATAATCGCGGTGATATATGATAAGGTATTTTTATTTTTCATAATTTGATGTACCTCCTAATTTTATCACTAATATTGCGAAAGCAACAATTATGACAAAAAGTATGGTCGCAGCTGCATATGAGTAATCAACAGATGATATGGAAGTGAAATACTCATATACCAGTGTATTTATTAATGCAGGATGATAACCTATTAATACTAACGGTAATGCAAATATATTAAATTCGCTAACACCTCTTATTAACAATGCAATAGCAATAAATGGAGCAAGGTTTGGCAATGTGATATGTATAAATCGCCTGACCGGACCTGCTCCATCTATGCTTGCAGCTTCCAGCATTGCCGGGTTCATACTGGAGAGTCCACCCAGCAAAATCAATGCAACCAACGGTGTATTTTTCCAGAAATCGGCAAACATCACGATTCCCATTGAAGAGTATTGAGTTTTATACCAGTCTATACTGGCTAATCCGAGAGAATGCAATGTTGAATTAGCAAAACCACCAACGGATGCAAATATTAATGAAAATATAAATGCAGAAACTACTGTTGAAATTCCATATGGAATTATGAATATTGTTGAAAATATTTTATTTCCCTTAAGAGATTTAATCAATATGTTGGCTATGAGAATTGCAAAAAAAAGCTGTATCAATAAAGCACCAAAGCTGACAATAACTGTATCAAATGTAGCTTTCAGTAGACTACCCTTTATAGCATAATAATTACCTAATGAATATGTATCTTTTGGAGTTTTAAAGCTCAGGAATATCACGGATGCTGCAGGGAAAAATGACAAAGCTATAATATATATCAATGCTGGTAATACAAACAGCATATATTTATAGTTCCGCTTAAATGACTTATTTATCACTTGGGTTTAATTTAATAATTATATATAAATATTTGTAACTTCCTATTACTTCACTATATATTGTGATTAGGTTCATCATAATATTATTGGTATTTTATTAAAAAAAACTTTCAGTATATAAGTATTGGTATAATTATATTGTATTGTTTAAGAACGTTGTTTCTGCATATTATGAGTTTAGATGCCGCCTATTTTAACAATTAGGGACATTCATCCTATTACTTTGCTTTTTCCTGATTATATATTTCATGTTGCAATGAAATTATACAAAATCAATTGTAATTTAATTATGGTATAAATCCTCTTTTGTTCCACGATTTAGCTATTATTGTATTTTTTAAATTTCATTTTTTATGATTGAATATTGAAGATTTCTGGATATTTGAAAACTGTTCATTCAGTTTTACAATGGCCCTTATTACGCCTAAATGTGTAATTGCCTGAGGAAAATTCCCAAGGAAATCATGTGTCTGCAAATCAATTTCTTCAGAAAATAGCATTAAATGATTTGATAAATTTAATATTGATTCCAGGGCGTTTTTCGCTTCCTTTATTTTTTTCATTTTTATAAGGGCCTCTATATACCAGAATGACAGCAATAAAAATGCATTATCATCTCCCTTTAATCCATCATCCTCATTATATCTTTTAAATAAGTAATTATTATGCATTAAGTCAGTTTCTATTTTTTTTATAGTTCCTGTTATCCTGTAATCATTAACCGGTAAAAAATCTGTTATTGGAATTCTGAGAAGTGAGGCATCCACATTAGTTGAGCCATAATACTGTGTGAATGAATTAATTTCGCTATTAAAACCATTTTTCAATATATCATTCTTTATTTCATTTTCTATCTGTTTCCATTCATTATACGGTGCAGAATACCCTAATGCTTTACCCATTATAATTGCTTCATGAAACGCAGTCCAGGAAATAATTTTTGAATATACATACTGCTTTGGTTCCGTTCTAAATTCCCATATTGATGAATCCGGATAGTTCCAAATTGATTTTAATGAATTTAATATGGAAAGAACAAAGTCCCATAACTGTATAGTAACCATACCTCCTGCCAGATTAAACTGGTAAATTGCATTTATAATCGAACCGAATTGATCCAGTTGTAATTGATCTACTGCCTTATTGCCAACACGCACAGGCCCTGAATTCATATATCCAGAATAATCTATTATTTTCTCATCGGTAGTATCTGAGTCATCAATAGAATATATTGTTCTTAGTTTCTGGTCCCTATTTATTCTATACAGTAAATCATAGAGAAATTTTGTTGCTTCGTCATTCAACCTGATCAGTGATAATGCTTCTATGACATAAGCAGTGTCCCTTATCCATGTAAACCGGTAATCCCAGTTTCTTTCACCACCTATGGATTCGGGTAAACTTGATGTCGGTGCTGCTACCATCATACCGGTGGGTTCATAAAATAAGCCCTTCAGTGCCAGTGCCGATCTAACAATATACTTGTGATATAATCCCTGATAATAAATAGTATTCGACCAATTTTTCCAGTAATTTCTTGTGTACTCCAGCAATTTATATGATTTATACTCATCAACGTTGATCAGGTGGTTTATGTCTGTTGATATTACAATCCACTGAAATGAGCCTCTGTTTAACTTTATATTATCATTGTAAACCATTGTTCTATTTTTCTTTAATTTCAAATTTGTTGATATTCCAACATCCCTCTCTGTTCTATGAAATAAGTATCCATTTTTATTTTTTTCAATAGAAGGTATTTCCTGCCCATAGTTAAACGATGGTTTGAAATGTAATTTTATAGGAACATCATCTAACGCTTCAACGAATCTATGTATTTCCGGGAAATTTGTAGTTGAAAACTTTGATGCAGGTAAAAAATCAGTTAACTTCAAGATTATATTGCTGTCTTTTATGAATTCAGTAATCAATATATTTGTAAATTCCTCGTAATATTGATTAATTGTTGTGTTGCACAACGGTTTTAACATTAAATACCCGCCCTTTTTATAATCTAATATAGAATCAAAAAT
>JAJZWN010000037.1 GCA_021846695.1 Thermoplasmata archaeon | reverse complement strand
CATTTTTCGGTATGATTATTATGTTATTCTATCCAGGGATTTTTGCAATCAATGCCATTATAAACAATTGCTTCCATTATCTTTCTATCATTTTAGCTGAAATTATCTTAAACGCATCTGTCAGGTCTTTCTCCTCAAGAATAATTATTGTATCACTATAAAATGAGATAATCTGCAGAATATTAATGCCAGCCCTGTACAGCAGCATGGTTATAAAATTAATATATCCCTTTGTTTTTTCTATCTCTTCCGGGCTTATGATGGATAGTTGCCCCAGATCCTTCTTATGCTCTATTATCTGTTCGTCTGAAAAGAAATTTGAAAACCCTTTAATTGTTTCATTGTCCCCAATAAGGGAAAAGGAATTTTTTGTCTCAACAAGGTTTATGGAATTCAATTTTTTTAGATTCCCTATAATTCCTGTTATAATTTTAAGGCTTTCATAGCTTTTTTTAATAACTATAAGGGAAATATTGGATGACATTTCAAGGTTTGACCTGTCTAAAATTTCAGAATTATATACAGCCTGCCCATTGCTTCTATACCGTTTCAGGGCAGCCATCGTAGCATCAAAATCTTCTATTCCTGTATTTGCCATAATTTCCCGGGAAAGGGCTGAAATATTGATAATACCTCTATTCAGGTAATCTTTTAGGTCTGGATTCCCATCGATGTACTTTCTAACTATTTCTGCGGTGTTAACCATTTTATCATGTATATACAAATTGTTAAAATAATTTATCAATTGATAATGAAAAGGATATTAACCAGCTTGAAATTGGGTTGTATGTTTGATTATATTCCTACAGTATTAAGATCACAGGAAATCATAGATAAATCATTTCATAAGGCTTCAAATATCGTTGAACCTTACTTCCCGAAAAAAGAAATGAAAATCAGGAAGGAGGTTACTGACAGAATATCCACAATTGAAAGTATTTCAACGGGCCACCTGGATAAAATAATTAGAAAATTCCCTACCATTGAAACACTACATCCCTTCTACTTTGACCTAATTGATTTAATGTTCGACGTTGACAAATATAAGCTGAGCCTTGGAAATGTCCAGTGGACAACGGATAAAATTAAGGACTTCAGCACAGTTTATATCAAAAAACTCAAAGGAGTAAAAACAATAAATGAAATGAATAATATAATGAAGCAGTACTACGGAAGATTCTCATCACTTATAAAAAACATAAACAAAGACCTGCTTTACCTTGGAGAATGCAGAAATTATCTGCGCAGGCTTCCAGGTATTATAACAGATATACCAACGTTCATAATCGCCGGTATTCCTAACTCCGGAAAAAGCTCACTGATACAGAAGCTTACAGGAACAACACCAGACATTGCCAGTTACCCCTTTACAACAAAGGAGATACTTATAGGCTATAAGAATATAGGCACCAGGAGGGTTCAGTTCATAGATACCCCTGGAATTCTGGATCGCCCCATGGATGACAGAAATGATATAGAAAGGAGGGCAATAATAGCCTTATCAAAAATAGAAGGTACTATACTATTCCTCTTTGATTACTCCGGGACTTCCAGTTATACGGAGGATCAGCAGAATAATTTATTCAATGAAATTTCTGGAAGCTTTCCCAATAAAATAATAAGAATCCAGACAAAAATTGATATAAGTGAAAGAAAGGAAAACATATGCATATCATCTGTAACTTCTCCCGGGCTTAAGGAGCTTGATGATGTGGTAATTGCCGAGGTGGAAAATTTTTATGCAGCAAGAAATCAGGAAACAGGTTATTAAAAACGCATATATGCATGGTGGGAAAGCGGATATTTCCTCAGTTGTTGGAAAGTTGATTTCCATTAACCCGGATGCAAAAAAGGATATGAAAACCCTTATGGGAACAATAAGGAAATATGTTGACGAGGTAAATGCAATGGGTGCTGACCAGCTGGAGGAGATCGTTAACACCGAGTACCCGGATATACTTATAAAGGAAAAGAAAGAAGAAAGGCATGAACTGCCTGATCTTCCCGGGGTAAATGGGAGTGTTGTTATGAGGATGGCTCCATCCCCCTCAGGGCCCCTGCACATAGGCCATTCGAGAATGGCTATCCTCAACGATGAGTATGTAAAGCGTTATGGCGGGAAACTGATACTTAGAATAGAAGACACAAATCCGGGCAACATTGATCCGGATGCATATACAATGATTCCGGAGGATCTAAAATGGCTGGGCGTTGATGTTACAGAAACTGTAATCCAATCATCCCGGATGGAGTTCTATTATTCTGAAGCAAAGCGCATGATTTCTGAAGGGTATATGTACGTTATTGAAGAAAATCAGCAGGAATTCCATGATCTCAAATTGAAGAAAGTACCTGTAAAAGAAAGGGATGCCGACCCTTCAGTTAACCTTGAAAAATTCGATAAGATGATTTCAGGCCATTACTCCGAGGGTGAAGCAGCACTGGTAATGAAAACGGACATAAATCACCCGAATCCCTCGATAAGGGACTGGATTGCATTCAGGATAAATACCACCGAGCACCCGCTAACCGGATCAAAATATTCAGTATATCCTACTATGAATTTTTCAGTGTCTGTTGACGACCATTATCTGGGGCTTACACATGTTATAAGGGGAATTGACCATCTTGTCAATACCGAGAAGCAGAAATATGTTTTTATGTACAATAACTGGAAAATACCTGAATATTTCCATTATGGTTTCATAACAATTCCCGATACAATTCTTAAAACAACAATAATCAAGGAAGGCATAAAATCCGGAAAGTACAGTGGATGGGACGATATCAGGCTTGGAACTTTAAAGGCATTGAAGAAGAGAGGATATAATCCTGAAACATTCAGGAAGTACTGGGTCCGTTCAGGAATGAATAAAAGCAATGCAACCTTTTCATGGGAAATATTTGATTCCATGGATAGGGAAATAATAGATTATAATACAGAAAGGTATTCCTTTGTACCACATCCGGAACTCATTAGCCTTCAGAATGCAGAACCCTTAAAAAGCCATGCCCTGCTACATCCACAGCGCCCAGATTCCGGTTTCAGGGAATATAGCATTCCGGCACAGGCATCTGTTTATTTCCCTGGCGATGAAATTGATAAAATAAATGAAGGGGAAGTAATAAGGTTAAAAGACCTCTGTGTGGCGGTAAAAAAGGGCAATAAACTTGTTTATAGCAATATTGAACCGGAAGGCAGGGTGAAGATAATCCAGTGGGCACCTGAAAATTCTGGAGATATCCAGATATTTCATCCGGACGGGAACATAGACAAGGGAAAACTGGAACCTTTAGCAACAGAGAAACGGGGAGTTGTACAGCTGGAACGTTACGGATATGTCAACCTGGATGGCAAAAATGGTTATTTCCTCCATAAATGATTGTTATAGCTTTATATCGTAAAATTCATGTTTGTGTGGCACAAACATATTAAATTAATTTCAGCCCCTTTATGGTTTTGCATATAACTGTGAAGATAAATAATAATATTTATTACGCTTCATAAGATGTGAGTTCCTTATAAATAAACCTGTAATAGACTACAGAATTTAGGAATCGATAGAAAATGATGGTCAAAGATAAAAAGCATCAGAATATTACACATATTTTATGTGCTGGAATACATAAATTTATAATGTTTTTAACAGGCATAAATAATAAGTCCTTAATTGTAATGTTGTGCTTATGAATGTAGATGACCAGAGAGAGGTTATATGTGGCGGAGACCCCGATAATTATCTGAAAGCCTATCTTAAAGGGCTATATTTTGACCTGGATGATGGCCAGGAAATAAAAGTCATATTTTCATCTGAAAAATTTCCATTTAACAATGAAAAGTTCAGTGAGATGGTAAAAGCCGCAAAGCTAAAACTTCTAAATTACAGTGGTACAGAAGATACTAAAACACTTATAATAAAAAAATAAATTATATTTTTCCCTGGATTTTCCCCAGTGCGTTGCCCAATTTATAGAGGAATAAATGGTCGTTCCCCCCCTGTAAAATGCCGGAACATTTCTTCTCATCAAAGCTTATCCTGTGTATTTTTAAACGGTTATAATCCAGTTTGGCATTTATTATTTCCTCACCAAATGAAATTCTTTCCTGGAATGTTTCCTTATCCCTCATTATTTCCGCATCAATTATGAAATTTGTATTTACAGGTATTATGCCCTGGCAAAATGAATTATTATTATCATAGTTAAGAATAAATTTTTTCTTATCATCCATGTGAAATGATGAGGCAATTATATATTTCACGGAACATGTATTAAATATTTTTACAGGTATGTTGCCACTTTTTCCTCTAAAATAGTTTTTGTCTGCAATAAATATATACTCTTTATTATTCCTGACTTCAATCCTGTAAAATCCCAGATGGCCGTAACTATCATACACAAATCCAAGTGTGAGGTAATTAACCCTGTTCAATGGATCATAAAATAAAGGCAGTGATTTTATTCCATGGAACACATGCTTGAATTTCTTATTTTTTATTGAAAAATTATTCTCGACTTCAATAGCATTGGTTGAATTTATTTTATCTACGAACTCATCTAACTGTGTGTTCCTGAAAAAATCTATATAAACCTGCCATCCATTAGCTTTAACATATTCCATGAAGGTAGATTTTATATGATTAATTAAACATTAACAATTGTTGCACCCGGCAGTTATTGCTTCTAGCCTTCATATAACGATGTTAACAAGCAATAACCACAGTGCTGGAAATAACGATTCCGCCAAACTCAATAAAACTTATAACGTTATGTTGTATTACAGTAATAGTATGGATAAAGCTATGGATAATTATGATGCATCTCAGATACAAATTCTTGAGGGATTGAAGGCAGTAAGAAAAGTACCGGGCATGTATATAGGCTCAACGGGGCCTGATGGCCTACACCATATGGTTTATGAAGTTGTTGATAACTGTATAGACGAAGCCATGGCCGGTTTCGGATCTGATATAAATATAGTAATATATAAAGACGGTTCAATATCTGTCGAGGATGATGGAAGAGGTATTCCGGTAGATATACACCCTAAATATAAGCGTCCAGGACTCGAAATAGTAATGACCGAACTCCACAGTGGTGCTAAATTCGATAAAAAAGTGTATAAGGTTACAGGAGGGTTGCATGGCGTTGGTGTACATGTGGTAAATGCACTTTCTGATTATTTGCTTGCCGTGGTAAAGAAGGGAAATAAAATTTATTATGAAAAATTTAAGCAGGGTGTTCCGGTATCGGGGCTACAGGTTCTTGATGCAAAAAATAAATCAGCTGATCCGGAAATTGGGGATATAGAAATGAAATATCCGGAACACGGGACAATTATAAAGTTCTACCCAGATGCAACAATTTTTGATACCATAGATTTTTCATACCCGGTTATTTCACAGAGAATCATGGACCTTGCTTTTTTAAATCCAAATATAACCATAGAATTGAGCGATTTAAGGTCAGGCAAACACGAAAAATTCCATTTTGATGGCGGGCTTGTAGAATATGTCCAGTTCCTCAATCAGGGAAAGGATATCGTTAATAAGGAGCCAATTTACTGCCGTGAGGAATACAAAGAGTATGTGGTAGAATTCGCGTTGCAGTATATAGACAATGTAACCGGCACAGAGGAAAGCTTTGTAAATAATATAAAGACCCCCGAAGGCGGAACCCATATAACCGGTTTCCATACAGGGCTTTCACGTGCTGTTCTCGAATATGCCAAGGCTAAAAACCTGGTAAAGGGCGTAAGCGGGCTTATAGGCGATGATACCAGAGAAGGCTTAACTGCAGTGTTGCATGTAAAGATGTTTAATCCCCAGTTTGAAGGGCAAACAAAGGAAAAATTAGGAAATTCAGTGGTAAAAAGTATAGTATCTTCTATTACTGAAAAATATCTCAAAGATTATTTTGAATCATATCCTCCTATAGCAGATGCAATAATAAAGAGAGTACTCGCAGCTGCCATAGCAAGGGAAGCTTCCAGGAAGGCAAAGGACCTTGTAAGGCGGAAAACTGCCCTGGAAAGCGGAACATTGCCAGGGAAACTTGCAGATTGCTCATCCAGCGATTCAGATCAGACTGAAGTGTACATTGTAGAGGGAGACTCTGCAGGCGGGTCAGCAAAACAGGCGAGGAACAGGGAATACCAGGCAATACTTCCGCTGAGGGGAAAAATACTCAATGTGGAAAAATCAAACGATAACAAGGCTCTGGAGAACGAGGAAATTAAAAACCTTATTACAGCAATTGGTACAAATATCAAGGATAAATTTGACATAAAAAATCTCCGTTATGGCAAGATAATAATAATGACAGATGCCGATGTTGATGGAGCCCATATAAGAACACTTCTCCTGACATTTTTCTACAGGTTCATGAATGAACTTATCCAGGGCGGTCACATTTACTTTGCCCAGCCACCATTGTTCAGGGTACAGAAGGGCAACGATATAGTATATGTATTCAGCGAGGATGAAAAAGACCGTGAAGTGGCAAAGATGGGTAAAAATGTGGTAATACAGAGATTTAAGGGTCTCGGGGAGATGAACCCGGAACAGCTCTGGGAAACCACAATGAATCCTGAATCAAGAAAACTGGTGCAGGTAAGCATAGAGGATGCCTTATATGCCGACCAGCTGTTTAACATACTTATGGGAGAGAAAGTAGAGCCAAGGAGAAAATTCATAGAGGATAATGCAAAATACGTCCAGAATCTGGATATATAGGTGGGATAAATGTTATTAAGGCCAATTGAAGAGGAAATTAAAACATCGTATCTTGACTATGCGATGAGTGTAATAGTGAGCAGGGCAATACCTGATTTCAGGGATGGATTAAAACCGGTACAGAGGAGAATAATATACTCCATGTACGAACTGGGTGTTACCCATGACAAGCCCTATAAAAAGTCTGCACGTATAATAGGAGAAACCATGGGTAAATACCATCCACATGGCGATTCGTCAATATACGAAGCACTGGCAAGAATGGCCCAGGATTTTTCGTTGCGGTATACACTGATTGACGGGCAGGGAAATTTTGGTTCTATAGACGGGGATGCCCCTGCTGCTATGAGGTATACAGAAGCCAGATTAGGCAAAATGGCAGAGGAAATGGTAAGGGACATAGAAAAGGAAACAGTTCCATTTAGCCCGAATTTTGATGGTTCACTTGACGAGCCGGTGTATTTCCCGTCAAGAATACCCCAGTTATTAATAAATGGAACATCTGGAATAGCTGTTGGAATGGCAACCAATATGGTACCACATAACCTTTCAGAAATTTCAGATGCAATAATGTACGGAATAGACCATCCAGACTGCAGTGTTGAAGATTTACTGAAATTTGTTCAGGGCCCGGATTTTCCCGGTGGCGGAATGATTTATAGAAATTCGGACCTTCTGAATATTTACAGGACAGGCCATGGCAAGGTATTCTGCCAGGGAGAAATAGATGATGAAGAAAAGAAAAAAATCATCATTAAAACACTGCCATATGGGGTTAATAAAGCTCTTTATATCCAGAACGTTGCCGAACAGGTAAAAAACGGAATTATAAGCAACATATCTGATATAAGGGATGAAAGCGACAGAAACGGCATACGGGTAGTTATCAAGATTAAAAATGATGACAGCAAGGGACTTACAATTAACCAGTTATATGAACACACCCCACTGGAAACCACCATAGGTGTGAATAATCTGGTTTTGCTGAACAACGAACCAAAGGTCATGACACTTGATGAAATGATTCTGGGCTTCATAGATTTCAGGCTTGAAATAATAAGGAAGCGTTCAGTTTTTGAAGTAAATAAATTGATGGACCGGGAGCATATACTATCAGGGCTTGTTATTGCACTGGAGAACATAGATCGCGTGATAAAAATTATCAGGTCTTCCGACAATGCTGATATGGCTAAAACATCCCTGATGGATCAATTATCACTTTCCGAGAAGCAGGCTCTAGCCATACTGGATATGAGGCTTCAGCGCTTAACTGGATTGGAAATCAAAAAAATTAATGATGAGCTTATAAGCATAAAGGAAAACATTGAAAGGTTAAATGAGATAATAAATAATGAATCCAAACGGAGGGACGTACTTAAGCAGGAAACCCTCGAAATAAAGAAGCAGTTCGGCGATGTGAGGCGCACAAAGGTTCTCAACAGGGATATCAACGCAAGAAACGATGAGGACATCATACCTAATGAGGAATCCATAATGATACTCAGTGAAAATGGGCTTCTTAAAAGGGTTTCTTCTGAGGAATACAATGTTCAGAAAAGGGGCGGAAAGGGAACTATCACAGCAACCAGGAAAGAAGATACAGTTAGAAGCATTTTATCCTGCATGTCCCATGATATGATTTATTTCTTCACGAATACCGGGAGAGTATTGAGAACTAAAGCATATACAATAGAGAAAAAATCAAGGACATCACTTGGTAGTGTCGGCGGAACTTTCCTTAAAATGAATGAAAATGAAAAGATAAAACAGATAATGAAATCGCCCGCAAGCCCTAAAAACTTCCTGATAATAATTACAAAGAAAGGCTTTATAAAGAGAACTCCTGTAAAGGAAATACTGGATATGAGGGAATCTGGCCTGAAGATTATTAAACTCGACGATCAGGATGAGGTAGTTTCTGTAATGGATCTTGAAAAACCATCAAAGATATTTGTCGCAGCCAGCAATAACAAAGCGGCAGTATTCCTTTCCGATGAGGTATCTTCAACCGGCAGAGCTTCAAGGGGAGTTAAATCCATGAGGCTAAACGGTGCTGAAGTAATCAACTCATTTTTAGTGGATGACAACGATACTGTAATGAGCATAACGGAAAATGGGTTGGGAAAAAGAACAAAGATAACTGATTTTTCCATACACCATAGAGGGTCTTCTGGAAATCTCATCTTTAAGGAAAGTGAAAGGACCGGTTCACTGGTTACTGCATTACCTGTTGGCGATTCCCAGGAAGTCCTGATAGTTACCAGAAACAATAAAACTATCAGATTGAATTCTGATGAAATCAAAATACAGTCAAGGGTTACCTCAGGTGTAAAACTTATAAATGTAGACGATGACGATCTTGTTGTTGCCGCCTCGGTACTTTGAATACATATTGATTAAATACCATAAATTTAAGTTTTTAATTTAAAATTTTTTATATTCAATTGAAAATGAAATAAGATTATAGTATACGCCTATTCAACAGCGACTACCCTTGCCATAGCCCCACTGCCTCCATAAATCTTTAGTGGGAGTGCAATAACAGTGTATTCCCTTCCAGTTTCAAGCTTATCGAGATTCGCTAAATCCTCTATAAAGACCATATTTTTTGAAAGCAAAGCCTTGTGGACTCTGAAATCACCGTGGCTATATGGGTCTATGCCTAACGTATCTATGCCTATAACTTTCGGATGGTGTTCTATCAAAAAATCAACAGTATCGTCGGCCAACCCTGGAAAATCGTATTGAAATTCTTTTGTAAACCCACGTTTTTTATCCCAATTCGTGTTTATTAAAATAATCTTATTGTCATATTCAGGTTTCCATATTTTTTTCAATGCATTAAGCTTAATTTCAGTGCCATCTACTTCTGGCCTTATGCAATATCCTGGGCCAATAATCTGGCTAAGTGGTATTTTGTCCACAGTCATACCGTTATCGATCATGTGATAAGGAGCATCTATATGTGTTCCAGTATGTGTCACCGTTTCAAACTTTTCAACACTGTAGCCATCTCTTGAAAGAACGCCTATTGGATCTATCCTTACTATTGGATTTGTTGGCCAGCAGGGCATATTTGGTTTCAATTCCACGGACAAATCAAAGTATTTTTTAGTATCCATATATGAATAATGATTTAGTAATATATATAATTAACCTAATATAATTTAAACATTTTATTCAAAAATCTCCTGATTGGATTTTCAATTATACATACCATTACAAAATTTTATTTTATCAAATTAATGATATATTCTAATTCTTATACCTGTGATATTTCAGTGGGTATAGGATTCATTATTGCATATAAGGCAGGGCATGCTTTTCTTGAATGCTCCAGCACGACTTTTATATCCTGATCTGCTTCAACCTCTATCTTTAAAGATTTGATTATGGGAAAGTCGGATTCAACCACAACAGGGCCTATGTCATAATATAGATGCCCTTTAAATTTTAATTTTTTTAATACGATGCCCCTCTTTGCAGCCTGAATTGCAACTGTGGATGCAAAGCATGACATAACTCCCATCATCAGGTAGTTAAGTGGGGTCGCATGTACTCCCTGCCCACCGAGAATTCCTGGCTCATCTGCCCCTAATATAAATTTTGCCTTCTCAGAACCAAGTTCTGCGGTAAACATTGGGCTGCCACTTAAATTAAATTCTCCATTTATGTGTTTTTCTACAAATAAATGCCCACCACTAGATTTAATTTTATTTTCAGTTTTTTCCAGTTCAACCATATTTATATTATCTATTATATCTGCCATAAAACATTAAATCTTATCTGTATTTAAATATATCTAAAATAATTAGTAAGTATGCTAAATCGATACATTCAGATAATCCTGTAACGTATACTGTAGCTATATCACATAAAAAATGTAAAAAATGTTTGAAATAAAAAAATTAATTCATTCCGGGTTGCCCGCTTTTTTATTAGTTATATAATTTACACTTTTTACTCCTAGATTTACACCTACAAAATAGAACACCATTGTAACAATAATAAAAACTATTGTATCATATGGAAACGCGATATAATTTAATCCGTGGAACAGGCTACTTCCTATACGGGACATTATAAGTATAAATATAAGGTATACTGGCATCCATATTCCATACATTGCATACTTCATGTCAATTTTTGTGTAGTGGCTGTAAACAAGTACAAGCAGTATACCGGCGAAATCCAATGGAATGATAATCTCAACTGCTGCCCATCCTGACCAGTATACCAGAAGATTGGCAACAATAAATGCTATGGGTGCAAGTATTTTAGCAAATGGAAGCTTAAATGGCCTCTTTGTAACCATATCTGTTTTTCTGAATACCATTAAGCTAATGGCTCCAGGGGCGTATGATAATAAAAAGCCATCAACCATAATGCCTATAATTGTTGCCAGTGACCTCCCCAGTGCTACTAAAACTATTGTGATTATTAATACAAGAACGATAGAATATACCGGTATTCCTCTTACATTCATCCTGTCAAATAGCTTTGGAAGAAATTTATCTTCCCTTGCCAGGACTTCTCCCACTCTAGCAGTGCCACCATAATATATAACACCATCCTTAAACGTGGCTATAAGTGCAACAATTATTGCAATTATTACTATGGCGGGCAATACAAGTACTTTCGATAGTGTAGCATACGGAGAACTGTAGGCAAACAACGCAGACCAATTACCCGTACTTATTCCAAGTTTAGAGAAATTGATAGCACCTGCGAATACAAGTGATTCAAGAGAAAATACAAGACCAGAAACAAGCAGTGCTACTATAATTGCTATTGGTATGCTTTTGCCTGGATTTTTGACTTCCTCTGAATAATCTATAGGTTGCCTGAATCCTCCGTAACCGAATACGGTCAGGGTTATTGCTCCGAAAAACCCGGTGAAGCCGTATGGTATAACTCCTCCTGCAGTGGAAGTAATATTGGATAGTTTAAAATAGAAAGCAAGGGCAATGATCACAACACCAATAAGCAAAAGTGTAATTGCTGTGAGAATGAGGTTTATAGCACCCATATGCTTTATCCTCAGTATATTAACAAGAAATACAAGTATGAGTACTATTTCCGCCACAATTATTCCAAGATATGTTAATGTCCCGTTTGCATAGAGTGATGGAAAATAAAAACTCAAATATTCCACAACTGCAAATACTATGACCGGTCCTACAAATAGATATCCAACCATGGATGACCAACCATTTATCGCTCCTACTATAGGCCCATTGCTTTTAGAAGGATAATATGCAACACCACCTGCCTTTGGCCATGTTGTACCCAGTTCAGCGTATACCAGTCCTATGGGAATTATCATAACCATGGCTATTGGCCACGCCAGTATGCCTATAGGTCCAGCATAGGCAAGTGTGTACACAGGTGCATAGGCGACGGCAGGCCCTAAAATTCCACCAAGTGCCAGCATAATAACACTCCAGAGTCCCAGATCCTTTTTGTATTTACTTTTAACAACATTATTCTGAGTTTCAATATCAACCATATGAGTTAAATAATTAGGAAATATATAATACTATGTTATGTAATGACATGACACTGTATACTTTTAATTTAAAAATTGAGATAGAATGAAATATAAAAAGTTATTAAACCTGAAAAATATCCAGTATTATTTTATATACTTAGGGATTTAAAGTTACTTCGAGGGAAAGGTTGTGTACATAATCTCTGTAAAAATATAAATACAC
>JAJZWN010000036.1 GCA_021846695.1 Thermoplasmata archaeon | reverse complement strand
GTTTATCTACTATTTAAATCTGTGAGGATACTACAGCACAGGAAGAATAGTGTATATTATAATCTGACTCATGTTCGGATACTGAATGCATAACCAAAAAAACCTTTATAATATGGGAATATTTACCAGAATGGATTCTTCATCCAGCACTCTTAAGAAAAATTCTATAAGCTTTTATGGCCTCCTCGGCTTTACCCTGGCAGGTGTGCTTGCTATAATAGGACCAATAGAAATAGCATCTTTTATTGGGGATACAGGCCCGGCAGCAATATGGCCAATAATACTTGGCTACGTACTGTTTGTACTGGTATCATTTCCAATACTGGAGTATACCAGAATAGCCCCCTTCGCAGGTGGTTATTATGGGCTGGCAGAGCTTGGTTTTGGGAAAACTGCGGGAAAATTTACGTCGCTGGCAAATTATTCTTTCTACAATTTCTGGCAAACAGCGAACGCATTTTTTATTTCCTGGCTCGCCATAGATACAATTTACATACTTTATGGAATATTGCTGCCTGAATGGACATGGTTCTTATTATCATTTCTTACAATAGTGGTTACATATATTATGTCTGTACAGAAAGCGAAAAACCTGAGCAGAATTGTACTCTACTCAATACTTATTACACTGGTGGCTGTCATAGGATTTATAGTATATGTAATTTTAAAAACACCCTATAATTCAACATATTACCTCAATCCGGTGCATAGCTACGGAGGATTCGGTGGAATTGCCCTTGCAACAGCCGTGCTCGGATTTTATCTTTTCACAGGTTATGGCGGTGCATTATTCTATGCAGAGGAAAGTGAGAACTCAAGAAAGAATATGTGGAAGGCTGTTTATATAGGTCTAACAATTTCTGCATTTATAATTGCCCTTGGTGCCTATTCTGAGGTAGCGGCCGTAAGCAGGATAAATCTTCCCATAGTTGGCACATCATCAATTCCAGAGCTTGTCACATGGATACATTACATTCCGAGGATAGCACTGCTTGCCATGAATATGGTCATACTTGTTGTTGCGCTTATAGCTTTTGGTGGTGGTGCCGGGTCACAGTCCAGGTTAATGTGGGCAATGACCAGGGATGGATTCATTAAAAGCAAGCGGTTAAACAGGCTGAGCAGCAGGAGGTCCACACCCTCAAATGCGGCTGCCTTTGATTCATTGCTTGCAGGGATAACAGTAATGCTTGTAGGGTTAGTAATGGTGTACTTCTATGGATATACACCATCAACAGTTGCCGATTGCTTTTATGTGGGCGGAACTGCATCCACAATACTGTGGTACTTCCATCACTTCATTCCTGAATTCGGATTATTTACATTTCTGGGCAAGCATAAGGAACTTAAATTCTCAAAGGCAAGAAGATATGTTTCAGGCCTGATCATTCCAGTAGCAGGTGGAATACTGTTTGTGTATACGTTTTATCTGGGTATAATAAGCGATCTTGTTGAGCCTTATCTGGCATTCGTAGTACTCTCTGTGGTCATTCTAATAGCCATAATTGCATACACTTTCTATAAAAAGAGCCGTGGCGAGCTGGGAAACAGTACAGTAGAATATATGATGGCTGAAACAGGAGATGTGGATGAAGGTAAATAAAGGGTGGTAAAATGGGATACATGAATTATAAAAAAACTGAAATGTTCAGAGAGATTATGGAGGAACCGGATTCAATAACGAAAACCCTTGATTCTATTTCAGAATCTCTGGATAAGGCTAGCGATGCGCTGAGGAAGGCGGATTTTGTATTTCTTGTTGGCAATGGAACAAGCTATCATGCAGGCAACATTATGGCACAGCAACTTGTCTTATATGGAAAGCCTGCCATGGCTGTCAGGGCATCAGAATTTTATTGCTATGCTTCAAAATGGAATAAAAATGTACTGGCAATTATGATAAGCCAGTCCGGTGAAAATGTTGATATAATCGGTGCCACCAGCATAGCAGCCAACAGTGGTTTTTATACTCTTGCTGTGACCAATACCAGGGGTAGCTACATAGAGAGGAATTGCGAGATTTCACTTATAACGGCAGCAGGCCAGGAAAAATCACTTGCAGCAACCAAAAGCCATATAGCACAGATAGCCGCACTTTATGCACTTGCACAGCGATCAATAGCAGGAGAAGGCATTAATGAAATAGGGCAGAAGCTAAAATCAAATTCCGGTTATATCGCTAATATCCTGTCTGATGAGAGTAGCCTCGAGAAATTCTACCCAAGGCTTTTAACAAAACTAATATTTCTCGGGGACGGGTATCTTCATTCAGTGGCCATGGAAGGCGCATTGAAATTCGAAGAAACGGCGGGAATCCCCACAGAGGCATATCCCCTTGCTGAATACCTGCACGGGCCAATTCATATACTTTCCAGTAGCCAAACAGTTATAATAATGGGGCGTCAGGATACCGATGCCTATAAGAGGGTTTACAATGAAATTTCTAAAATCACTGAAAACATTATTTCAATTGGCCCTGATGAAAAATCTGATATAAAAATCGCCGGGGTGAATGGCCCGTTAAGTTCACTTCTTTACCTGCCTGTTATACAGCTTATGGCAAACTGGAAAACTGTAAGTTCAGGACTTGACCCGGATAATCCGGACAGGCTGAAAAAGATTGTAAAATAATGGTGCTAAAATGGTAAATAAACGGTACATTCTGGCTGTAGACGGAGGCGCAACAAAAACTGCCTCCATAGTTTACGACGTGGTTTCAGAAACTGTTATTGGAAGTGGTATCTCTGGACCTTCAAATCTGACCAGCGCCGGTGTAAAAGCTGCATCAGAAAACATAAAAAGGGCCTCCGGCTGGGCACTGGAAATGGCTGGAATTGAATTTAAGGACCTTGATGGGGGCATATTCGGCATTGCAGGAGTGGGCGATTCCCGATCATTAACGGAAACTGGCAAAGGCATAGTAAAGAATGTCACCGGAAGGGATGATTTCACTGTTCTCAATGATGGTGTTGGTGCATATTACCTTGCCAATCTTGGGGAAGATGGCATAGTATTTGCGGGCGGAACAGGCAGTGTTTTGTTTTATCAGAAAAATAAAGAGCTGAAAAGGAAAGGCGGGTGGAACTGGTTCGTTGGTGATGATGGATCAGCATCATGGATGGCCAAATCAGGATTGAATGTTGGAACAATGGAATACGATAACATATATCAGGAGAAAGTCCTTGTGAGGTCTGCAGAGGAATATTTCAGCATGGAATTCCATGAGCTGATACCGTATCTTGAACAGCATCAGGATAAGGCACTTATTGCAGGATTCTCAAGAAGGGTTTCCAGCACTGCCAGATCCGGATACAAAAACGCTTTGAATGTACTGCATCTCTCTGCAACATACGTTTCAAACGCGATAAAATCAGCACAGGTGGAAATAGGTACAAATGAAAATATATCCCTTGTGGGTGGCACATACATGGCTGGTGATGTCTATGTATCAATGATCGAGAAGCAGCTTGGTACCACACCAAAAATATTTTTCGGCTATCAGGTCGCTGTTGGTGCACTTCTATATCTTATGAATATAAATGGCATGGATATATCTTTCCCTATTAGGGATAAAATTTTGAGGCAGTTTGAGGAAACCGGAGTCCGTGAAAAATACAGCAAATTGCTCAATTCCTTCTGATTTTAATATACTGCATAAAATTTTAAGTTTTAACCGGCTTTAACATTTAATATTAAAATTTTCAGGGAAGGGCATCTCCAGTTTTAATGCAATGCCCCCCAATTCTTAGATATTTCCCGATTTTTGCACCATCAAAACTATAAAGATAAAAATATTTTTTATATATTTTTAATAATTCATTTAAAATCAATTTCCATGGATTTGTCCAGTAAAATTACAAAACACAGGATACTTATAATTGCTGTATGGGCCATTGTGATAGTTGCCTTATTTCCAGCATTTACAGGCTATTCACACTTTATAAGCTATTCCACATCATCAAATGCGCCGTCCCACTCAGAGTCCGCGATTGCACAGGGAATTTTAGATAAAAAGATTCCTGACAACTCGAGCCTGATCATAGTTCTGCAGGAAAATAATTCATCATCTCTGAATGGTTCCAGATTTGCCGGCACTGTTCTCTCATTCCAGAGCAATCTTTCTGCACTTCATTTAGGGAATTATTCTAAATCTGAATCAATATATAGCTCATATGCATCTTTTATAGACAGTAGCATTAATTCCAGCAATAGGGTGTACATCAACCAGACACTGGAACATTATCACGGCAACGCCACAGAGGCCTCTGAATACCTGAATTCTACCCGTTATAATATAACACCTGCCATGATAATATCTGTTCATTCCGGCTATAATCCGGGGTTATACTATGTTACCCATTACGGTACCTCAGGCGTGCCATCCTTCATTTCATCTGAATACTCTGCAAAAAACATAACTCTGGTATATGTTTCCTTTAATGTAAGGGCAGGGCAGGATGTTAGTAATGGAAAGACAGCTTCAGAAATTGCCTTTCCCGCTGTAAATTCACTGGCGGAGAAGGATTTTGGAAATGCTATTACCACCGGAAACGGGGCCATCGCATATGAAACATCCCAGGAAACAGCAAAGGCTGGCTTTGCATTCGGGCTTATTTTTATATTCCTTGCAATAGCTGTATTATTTGCAGCCCTGTCCTGGAAGTCATCAATACTTGTTTTTATATTCTCAGGAATAGCCCTTCTTCTGGGTTACGTGTCAGAATATATTACAGGTTTGATATTCCACCATGTTAGCTATATTGTTAATTATACACTAACAGCGGTTATTCTGGGTATTTCAGCTGATTATCTTCTGTTTATAATATCAAGGTATAGAGATGAACTCAGGCAGGGGCATAGCAACGAGGAATCCCTTCAGACTGCAATTAAAAAATCTGGTAAATCTATAGTTATAAGTGGATTAACAGTTGCCTTCAGCCTCTTCACATTTTACTTCATACCGGGATTCCATTCATGGGGCACAACATTGTTCTTCGCAGTTATATTCACAATCCTATTAGAAACAATTCTTCTACCTGCTGTGATATCACTATTCGGCAAAAAATTATTCATGAAGATAGGCATGAAGCCAATAAACAGCGATACACGTACAAAATCCAAATTCTACAGGATAGCCAGTGTATCTGTAAAAAGAAAATTTCTGGTCATAGCCGTAGTATTGATTCTTGGGTCACTTGGAGTCTATTCATTCTTCGCCGTGCCAACAACTTATGATTTCAATACCGGGTTGCCCCAAAACCTCGAGGCTGTGAAGGGATTGAATGCCATAGACAGCAGTTTCGGTGACAGTGAACTCTATCCGGTGTATGTAATAACAGATACGCATGGTATAAATAATATAAACAGTACATTGCATAAGGATGCTAAATATTTAACATCATTAAACGGAGTTAAAAGTGTTTCTGGGCCGGATGCAAACGGGAAAACTGTAACTAACAGTTCAGGGTTTGGCCAGTATTCCATTGGAAGCAAATATGCATATTATATTGTTTATACGGACTATTCACCGTACACCAATCATGCAATTAACCTTGTGGAAAAGATCAGGAGCAATCCATCCTTTATAGTAGGAGGAATAACATCCACAGTTATAGATGAGAAAAAACAGAACACTGCAATTTATGGAGAGCTTGAATTATTAATAGCAACAGTAATAGCTGTTATAATAGGGATATCATTCAGGTCATGGAAGTACCCGTTAATATCACTTACAGGTGTTTTCTTCAGTGTGTCATGGACAACAGCAATCCTTTATTTCCTATCAAAGTATGTGCTCCATGAGGCTTTAATATACCTGATTCCAATAATACTATTTATAATACTATTTTCACTGGGCAGCGATTATACCGTGTTCATTATATCCAGGATAAGAGAAGAATCTGCCGGTAATGATAGGGATACAGCAATAAAGAATGGAATTGCATCCTCAGGAAAGGTAGTTTCCGCCCTGGGAATCATCCTGGCAGTGTCCTTAGGTTCACTTAGCCTTATACCGGTTGCATTCCTAGAGCAACTGGGCATAGCATTTATTATCTCCCTGCTGATAGATACATTTGTTATAAGAACTATTTACTTCCCGGCAATGATTTCAGCACTATTTCCTCATTCGAAGAAATCGTAGTCGTATATAACCATTGTCTCAATATTTTTATCTATTTTCTTTATTTTTTGAATTATTGAGTTGGCAGAATAAATATCTTTTTCTATGCTCAGTGATATCCCTGAAACGGGATCATTTACAACAAAAAATGAGTCGTCCAGTTCTCTCTCTATTGTTTCCGGCCTTGAGGAGAATATGCCCAAAATAACAATATTAATTTTTGATAAATCCAGTTTTGGTATTATGGATATGATCCTGTTTTCCCTTAATTTTTCTATTCTTTTCTCCACTGTGGTTGACTTGACTTCCAGTATTCTGGAAATGTCAGGGGATTTTTTCATTGGGTCATTCCTTAATACATTTATAATTTGAAGGTCAAGGGGGCTTACTGATGCATTTCCTGTATAAATTTTTGGACTGTATTCCATCACAGGCATCCCCAGGGAGTCTACCATTTCCTTCTTCCTTTCATTTATTTCGCTATCTGTTCCTGAAAATCCGTAAACTACAACTTTTTCAAGACATTTTATAACCGAGGATACAGGCCCCTTATAGATTTTGTCATTATGAAAGGCCAGGTACAGGGAATTCTTTCCATAAACTGCAGGATTAACGTGAAGCATGTATTTTTTAATAATTCCCTCATCTCTAATTTTCTTTACACGGTAATTCATATCCTGCGCACTAATGTCCAGATCTGATGCTATACTGCTGAAACTTTCCCGGGGATCCTTAAGCAATCTAAAAATTATTCTGGAATCAGTATAATCCATGCAGAAATATTGTACGGAACTAAATATAATTTTTTATAAGTTCTTTCTGTATATCAAAAGGCAAACAGCTTTATTCTCTTATGAAAAAGGTATGCCTAATATTCCTTTATGTCTACCTGATACCACTGACTTTATTCCTGCCAATACCTTTTCATGGAATTTCAGGATGAAGTTGATACGAACCATACCATCATAGAAATCGAATACAACCTTTGATAATATTGGCCTTATTACTTTGCTGTTTGCCCCTATTGATTATTTCCTCTAAATTTGATATATTTATATGATCATATTGTATATTTCATCCTAACCGGGATTTATTTTAACATAAATATTGTACTCAAATATATTTAACCGTACATTAAGAATAAAATGAGCAATCTAAAGCTTCTTCTCCCAATATAAGCCAGTTTAAAGCAAAAATTATATTAATGAAACACAATATGGATTATGAGGTAAAGTGGCTGATTATTTTGATAATGATGAGTATAACCGATGGATGAAACATGCCGAGAGGACATTAGAATCAGCAGTTAACGATTCCTCGTCAGGCTTTTTCAGCTGGGCATGCTTTAAGGCCCAACAGGCATCTGAATACGCTGTAAAGGCATATTTACGCGGGATAGGCATGAATACTTTTGGCCATGCCGTATCACTACTACTGCAAAATGCTGGGTTCGATAAAAATATTATAAATACTGCCATGATAGTTGATAAGTACTATATACCAACAAGATACACAGATGCGTGGAGCGAGGGAATACCTGATGATTATTATAACCATAACGATTCTGAGAAAGCAATAGAAGCTGCAGAGTCTATAATAGAGGAGGTAAAATTGAAATGGAAATCATTGAAAGAAGGATGAAAGAAAGAACTAAAATAATTAATGATGCAAAACAATATGCTTCCACATTAAAATTTAAATGCTCTGCCATCCTAATCGGTTCTTATTCCCGGGGTGATTTCAATTTATGGAGCGATGTTGACATTTTAATAATAGGAAATTTTTCAGGCAATCCAGTAGAAAGAATTAATAGCATTGATTTTCCACCCGGTTATGAAATCATACCTTTAAATATGGAAGAATTAAATAAAAAATTAACCAAGAATGATAAGTTCATAGAAGACTCATTTCTGGATGGAGTAATTTTGAGGGATGATTTTAACATTGAGGTTATTGTCAAAAAATACATTCAGTAACTTTCTATTGTAGATAACCTGGAAATTTTCAGGCATATGAAGACTAATCAAGGATATTAAAGGGTCATCAAAAATTACAGTGAATGTCTTTTAGATTGTTATAGGGGTTCATTCTTTGCCTCATATACTTTTAAAGTCTATCAATAATAAAAATTGTGAGAAAAAACTTGTTGGCTAATGTAGATTTAATGAATCGAAGGTTTAACTCATTTTCTAATGATCACAAGGGATATTTTAAGATTATATTTTGCAATATAAAACGTATAAAATAAGAGTAGTATATTATATATTATGAAAATGTATACCACAATTTCTGCTAAAATCTCGGAGGAGAAGAGAGAGGAATTAAGGAAATTTAGGTTAAATCCAACTGCAATTATCAGAAAAGTGGTTCAGGAAGAAATTATGAAAGCAAAGAATAAAGATTTAATCGATAAAATGAAAAAGGTAGCACCCATAATCTCTAAATTAAAGATGGATGAGATAGCATCAGATATTAGAGAGGATCGGGAAAGATGAACCTAATGGATGCTTCTGCAATTTTTAACCTCTTTCAAACAGGTAAGTACAGTGTACTTATTGTCGGAACAACTTTATCAAGATTATTTTTTACCATGACACATTAACAAAGATTCATTTTTGTATCTGAGCCTTATCATGGAAATTATTCCCAGTAATGGTCCTATGGATAAAATTGAAAAGGCCCAGTGCCATCCAACGGTTGTTCTTAATATATCTATAGCATAAATAGAACCAACTGTTATTAAGAATCCTATTGCCATCTGAAATGTTAATGCACTACCCCTAATTTTATCGCTGCTCAATTCTGTAACTGCTGTTGAAAATTGTGCCGAATCTGCTATCACAGTTATTCCCCAGACAATTCCTACAATTATTGTTATAAATGGTAAAGCATGATACGTTAATCCGATCAATACTGCAGAGGTTCCACTTATACCCATATATATGGACGTTGATAAAGTTCTTCCGATTCTATCCGATATGACCCCGCCCAGGATAGACCCTATAGCACCTGATATACCGATAATTGAAAATGAAACAATGCCTGCCATGAATAATAATTTACTTCCAGAGTAATAAAAGGCAAAACTTGAAAATATAAATACGGGAATCCATGTCCACATAGCATAAAGCTCCCACATATGTCCAAAGTACCCAAAATTTGCAAGCATTACCGGTTTATTTCTGATTATCAGGTTTATTGTATTCCATTTAAATTTAGGTGCTTTGATATATTTTGTATTATCCCGTAGAGCAAAAAAAACTATGGTTCCACCTAAGAGGGATAATACTGATGAAAACTCCAGCAATGCTTTCCATTCCTTGATAAATGGCAAATCGAGTATTATATGTGGCAAAGCCGAACCCATTGTAAGCCCGGCTATAACAATGCCAAGAGCTAGCCCCCGCCTCGCCGGAAACCAGCTGGATACTATCAAAACAGCTACTGGATAGATGCCAGCCATCATGACGCCAGTTAAAAGCATCAGTATCATTTCAATAAAAAAATAATGATACAGAAAAACAAACATGATAGTTAATACAGCACTGATGGTTGCCGAAATAGAAAATAATTTTCTGGGATTAATCTTATCGGCAAGTCCCAAAGATGCACTAATAAGGGCACCCGCGACAAAACCGAACTGTACCATCAGGGTAACAATAAGCGTAGCTATTCCGGAAATGTTCCAGATAGTGGCAAGTTCCGGGGCGATAGCGGATGCACTGAACCATAAACTCATAACCATTAATTCGGAGACGCTCATTATGACAAGAGCAACCCATTTATATTCTTTTACATTCATTAGCAACCCTCACAAAATTATCTGTACTATCCCTATTATTATAAAAACAGTTCCCAGAATTTTATAAGTAGTCAAAGGGTTTAAGTCATTCCCGATCCTGGAAAATACAAATCCGGATATTATGGATACAATTCCTATAACAATAGCAGCCAGGATTATTATATGGCCAACAATAAGGTAACCCACTGTACCGGAGAGAGCAGAGATTATCATTGCAAACGTGGCAGTTCCAATTGCTGTTTTGATATCCAGTTTAAGTATTAATATTGATATAACAAGAAACATTATTCCACCGCTAGCCCCGAGAATGCCGGTGGCCAGGCCCACAGGAATTGTTATTAAAACTATCCCGTATCCATTAATATTTATATTCCTCTTTTCTTGCTTTTCCTTTTCCGGTACATTTTTTTTCCTGATTAACGAATAAATACCCATAGCTATTATAAACAGGGCAAATGCTATTTTTATGGCCAGAGGTGGGATTAGGAAGGCCAACCTGACACCGACCTGGGAACCTATGATTGCACCAATAATCATGGGCAGACCCTTCTTTACATTTACTCTACCCCTCCTGAAATATACATATGCAACCATAATTGAGGTAATAACATCTATAAGTAGGCTCGTACCAATAGCATCCTGCGGCAATTCAGAATTTATTATTATTAATGCAGGCACTACGGCTACAACACCACTCGAACCGAGAATGCCAGTTAATGCACCCACCGTTATTCCCAGTAAAATGAATTCTACGTAGAATGCAAACATAATTATATATGTAATTTAAGTATTTAAATAATCTTATTTATGATTTAATATTTAATATATTCTTATATGAGATTACTATACAAGGCAAAGCAATATCATATTACCTGAAAATTATTAAAAAATTTATATTAAAATCATGAACCTAAAAATATCTGGTAGATCTTATGGATTCAATAAGTTGCAAAACTTTGGAAAGATATTTTGCACTTATAAATAATTCAAAACCATCCTTTGATATCATGAGCTGGGACACGTTTATATAATTAAATGATAACGTCTCCATAAATCTCTGGATTGAATCATCACTTATTTTATCGCCATTTAATGTAATATTAATTTCAATAAAATCACCATATAAATTTCCAGGATGTGATTTTATAATGTCCTCTGGAACTTCTCCAGAAATCATAACCCACATAGTATTGTTTTCCGGTATTATTCGAATTGCACGGGAATATGGAAGATACGCAGTCATGGTATCAATATCATAGCCACATGATAGAAGTGAAAGCCCAGTGATAATATTAATTTTCATCTCTGAGAAAGGATTACTGATATTTTTCTGCCTGTCTATCATATAATATTTCCTAAGAATGGTTGAAATTGTATTGATTTTAGGACTATAACCGTGCTTCTTTTTTATTTCATCCCTGATTATACGCGATAATGAATTGTAATTAACCACTCCTGTATTAATCATCCATTTAAAAGTATTATTTTCATTTAAAATATTAATTACATCCCTCTTAATATTCCCCTTTTTTGTTACCTTTTGCTTTTTATTGGGGTTCTCCATACATATATGTATTGAAAATTAATATAATAATATTTGTTAAATATAATATATACGGAGAATGCCCGAACGCTGGTACAAACAATTATTTTATAAAGGATTAATTATCTCTATACTATAATTTTCTATTAATTTTTTTTATTTACAAAATCCTTATCAAAAGTGATGAATTTATCTGCCTTCACAAGAATTGCAGTGGCGATATGAAGCAAATCCAGCGTTTTTAATTTCAGGTTATTAACGACTTCATTTCCTTTCATAATTGATTCATTAATATCAATAGGTTTAATCTTAATATCACTCTTGATAAGTAAATAATCAATTAAGGCATACATTTGTTCTTCCATTAAATTACTTCTGGATAGTACACTTTTCATCTCAATTATATTCAATTCTGAAATAATCTTATTTGAGTATTCTTTAAACAATTGTTCTGCCATGGAATGTTTAGGATCATTTTTATCTATGTACAATATTAATATATTTGTGTCTATATATTCCATTATTCCCTCTCTTTGATAGATATATCAGATAATCCTGGAGGCAAATCGGGCAATCTCTCTTTCAAATATTTTTCAAGTAACTTTTTTGCATTCTCCTTAGTCTGAATAATAGATCGTGCATTTCCTATTCCATTATTTAATATGAAATTAATTGCCTCAGTCTTATTTTTTACAATTTTAAGAGATATTAATTTGTCTATAATAGTTAAAAGTTCATTATTTACCCTCACACTTATTACATTATTCATATGTATATATTAACTAAAAATTGTATATATATTTTTATATTTGCCTACGTACGTATATCGCCGAGTAAATATTTCCTATATATACACCCAGCAAAAATATAATAAGGTCTACAAACGCCGAATGACATTAAATGACAGAGAAGTACAACACATAATTAGGACAAGAACATAAGAAGATCATCAACAAAGATAGTTAATGAGATGAAAACAAGCACAAGGTATGTAAATCACAATATCATTTTGTAATATGAATTATCCAATTTACTGTATCTAAATAAAAACACTTTAATATATTTTAATGAACTTTAAATAATAGGGGGTATTACTAA
>JAJZWN010000035.1:5119-12853 GCA_021846695.1 Thermoplasmata archaeon | reverse complement strand
AGTGGAGACCTCCTTGTTGTGCTAAAACTTCAGGTTCCGAAGCACCTTACATCCAGGGAAAAGGAACTAATAGAGGAGCTCAAGGGCGAACCTGTTAAGAAATCCTGGTTCCACATATGATATTATTATAAATTACAACAGAAAATTGTTATCTTTTCATTTTTATATTGAATAGCGAATTAACGTTCTTTATTTTTATATAATATAATTCCGGCTTATCCTAAATGCGGGAAAATAGAAAAGATGATCCATAACATAAAAAAACTAAAAGTTTCAGACTAAAAATGAAGTTAAGCAAATGAGAAAGTTTAATTTAAATTCCAGTAAAATATATTTTATAAAAAAATTTATGGAGAGTTAAGGTACTCTCTCCATGTTGTTCCTTCCATCATCGGGTTTAAAAGCCTTATATAGGGCCCTCTTATCAATGTGTCAAGAACCTTGTCGTGGATCTCTCTTGCTGGATGTGCAAACAGAACCCTTCCAATTCCAAACATTGCGTCGTTCGGGGAGGCCCATTCCATATGAACTTTGTACTCAGGTGGTGTAGGCCTTGCCTCTTCTGGTTTGAATGAACCCTCCTGCTGTGTTGGTACTTCACCACCGGATTCCAGTGTTTCATGAATTCCCTTTGACTTCAGCTGGAATGACCCTACTGCTGAGACACCAACTTCTTTTAAAATCATGTATCCCAGAAATCCCGGCGCCTTTTCAAAGTCTTTCATTACTTCAACTATTGTTGATTCGAATTCCTTTTCCTTATCCTTCTTTACAGTGTGCTCGGACAGTGCTATTGTTCTCTGGCCGTATGGCATGGATATAGGCGGAACTCCTGCTGGGTCTCCCGCAGCGAATTTTTTCCCGAACATGGTTGTGAAATCAGCCATTTCCGTGTTTAATGGCATGCTGGCATCTACAATTTCATATAATGGTTCCCATGGTCCATAAACTACCTGTGAAAGGCAGGATGAGCATAATCTGAATATTGAAGAGAAGTTTTCCCGGTGCATATCTTCGTGGTCTTTAATGCTTTTCCACATTGTATACTGATATACATTCATGGTATCCATTTTTGTCATATCCATGGAGCCACCGCCCCATCTTGTACCCATCGGTATTATCCCGAATTGCATATGATTCTGGAATCCAACAAATCCCGGATGCCTGGCTGTTACCTGGCATACTTTCGGACCAACCTGCTGGAACATCTGCATGGTCGTGTCGTTATTCAACATCTCCACTTCGTTTATTGCTACGTAAGGTTTAGGCATTTTTTATCACCATATTATAGATGAATAAGTCATATATAAGGTTTATTAATCACAAATGTGAATTTCGTGAAATATTAATGATATCTAGAGAAATTTATTTGTTTTGTACTTATATTCGTAATAATATGACCCAAAACAGCGTAATCTGTCAAAATAAATTCATAAATTTTATCTTCTTTCAAAAATAATTTTTAAAGAATTCTTTTGTATGAGTTCAGTGGGCTGGAACCTTTGTGAAGCTGCAATAATATCAATGGAAAAATAGTCGCTAGATTATCATATTATAATTAAGCCGTTAACAGGATAGCTGTAAAAGATTCTGATGAGGATGGTAAAGAACTTATCCTGTACAATAAAGAAAAAGGTAAATATCTCTATAGAATAGGGCAAGTGAGATGCTTAACAGGACACCACAAATTTTAATCAGTTGGCTGTACCAGTAGAACATCATAGTTAGAAACAATTTATATTAAAAAATGTTGGCGATGTCATGATATTTATATATATTTAAAACCGTATGTGTATCCGACCGTTCTATTTCTGTAATTTTTTCCAGTTCATTTAATATAATTACGTAATCATCTTTTGTTTTAGTAGCACATAGAATGTAAAAATCAATATCTCCAAGCAGGAACAGAACATCAATTACCCCCTTGATCTTCATAATCTTTTCAGCAACTATATCATGGTATTCTATTCCATATTTAGCCCTCACAAAGGTAGCCGTTACGAAGTTATACCCTAATTTACCGAAGTCTATTTCTGCTTTGAATCCCTTTATTATATTATTTTCCTGCATTTCCTTTATTCTCCTGCTGATTGCCGATGCAGAGTATATTCCTATAGCTTTCCCTATCTCTTTTAATGGCTTTCTAGAATCTCTGGAAATTTCTTTTAAAATCCTCAAGTCAAAACTATCCATATATAAATATATAATAACAGTATTAATAAATATTTTCACTAAATTGCCTATTTTACGCATATTGATACTATCATACATATTAATTAAAGAAAAACATTCTTTAAAATACCTGTGTAAAGACATCATAGAAATAATTATATTATTCGAGAAATTGTCTTTTTATGGCATCAAATGACTATAAAAACCTACCAAAAATTATTACAGATGTACCGGGACCGGAGAGCACATTATTACTACAGAGGCAAAGGGAAATGGAATCCAGCACAGTAATCTATCCGGATAGTTTTCCCATTGCAATTAAGAGGGCTGAAAACTCATTAATAGAAGACCTGGATGGGAATATTTTCATTGACTGGGTATCAGGAATCAGTGTTATGAATTTGGGATTTAATGATAAAATAAGGGATGCCGTGAAAGCACAGCTGGATGACATATGGCATGCTCTGGAGATTCCTACGGAAGTTAGAATTAATTTTCTTGAAGCATTGAGAAATAGCTTCCCTCCAGAGATGAGAAATTATAAAACAATATTTGGAATCAGCGGTGCTGATGCATGTGAAACTGCAATCAATATTGCACATGCAATAAGGAAAAAGAATGCCCCAACAATTGCATTCGAAGGTGCATACCATGGAGTATCCGGGGGAATTATTGCTGCCACTGCCGGGAGAAAATACAGGGAAGCAGTATACAGCGATGGATTTAAGATAATAAGGGTGCCATACCCATATGAATTATGGTATGACTATGATGTTTCTGATATAATTTCCATAATGAAAAAGATAATGGATGATGGAGAAGCAGGATACGATAGGCCCGATTCTGTTATAGTTGAACCCATCCAGGGAGAAGGCGGTTATATTGTGCCTCCAGATGGATTTTTAAAGGCCATAAGGGAATTCTGTACTGAATACGACCTTACAATGATTGTTGATGAGGTTCAAAGCGGTGTAGGCAGGACAGGCAAGATGTGGGCATTTGAATATGAAAATATTACCCCTGACATAGTGTGTGTCAGCAAGAGCATAGGAGGTGGTTTGCCCGTATCATTGGTTTATTACCGGGACGACTATGACAAAAAATTGCCGAAGCCATTCCATCTGGGAACGTACAGGGCCAATCCACTGGCAATGGCTGCTGGAATAACTGTTATCAATGAGGTTCCAAAATATTTTGATAAGGTAAAATCCAGCGGAAAGGAAATGTTAAACAAATTCAACAAGATAGATTCCAATCTTATAGGAGAAGTACGTGGCAAGGGCTATATGATAGGCATAGAGCTTGTAGACAACGGAAAGCCAATGAATTCGAAGCGCATGATGGAATTAAAGCATGAACTCCTCCAGAACGGATTGTTAATGCATACATGCGGGCACTATGGGAATGTATTCAGATTCATGGGTGCGTTGAATATGCCTGATGAATTAATAAATACAGGAATTAACATTTTTGGCAAGGTTTTACGGGGTAAATAAGATGGATCAACTGAAAAAGAATAATGGGGGGTTCTGGCTTGCCCTGTTTCAATCCATGGCTTTTGTGGCCCCTGCCGCATCCGTTGCAAGTTTTTTTACTACAGGTGTGGCTGCAATAGGCGGATCTTTGCCACTGACGTACATTATTGCAACCTTTGGTGTTCTGTCTGCAATGTATATGGATTATTCTTTTGCGAAGAGAATATCACATGCGGGTGGCTATTACGCATTTGTGCGTTCAGGGCTTGGCAATAAACTTGGTACGCTGAGTGCATGGTTCTACCTTTACGACATGATAGCAGCAATAGCAGGTTTTTCCACCCTTTACTTTGGTGCTATCGTAGCCCCATACATACCCTTTCTGAATACAAGCCCCTACGGCTGGCTGCCTTTATCACTCATTCCATTTGCTATAGTATTCTTTTTCCTCTGGAATGGGCTCAGGCCATCATTATGGTATACCCTAATAAGTTCTGTTGCTGAGATTTCTTTCCTTGTAATAGGCGCCATAATAATCATTATACTCCTCGGGTCCAAGAATACACTTGCACCATTTACACTCACAGGGCACCCTATAAGTGCTCTCGGGCTTGCAACTGTTTACTCAGTTTTAAGTTTCGTGGGGGCCGGTTCAGTAATAGCCTTATCAGAGGAGATTAAAAATCCAAGGAAAAACATTCCAAAGGCCCTGGTTATAGTCGCATTGCTGGCTGCAGCAGTTTATATACTAGCATCATACGCAGTAGTTGTTGGATGGGGATTATCAAACATATCAAGTTTTGCCACATCTACAAATCCCGGGATAACTGTTTATGCCAGATACCTTGGTCCGGTTGGACTGGTTATTTTCGTAGTACTAGTAGCAAATAGCTTCATTTCAAATGGAATTGCACAAGGTAATGCGGGGAGTAGAACAGCATATTCTATGGCTCGGGACAATATTCTATTTTCTTCAAGGTGGGCAAAGGTAAACGAAAGGACGGGCGCGCCACGGATGGTTATAGGTATAATGATAATAGTAACTTTCATCCTTATGATCGTTTTCGGGTTAATTTTCGGGCCCTTTGAAGGTGGCACTATCCTTATCACCGCCGAGGCAGCTCTCCTTTATATTATACACATACTGGGTGATATATCACTACCCATATACGCAAAGAGAAAACTCAAATACAGGCTGAAAGCCTATCTGCCATTGCTTTTAGGGCCATTGCCAGCAACTATTGTATATGCGGTAGCGGAATATGGTGTTTTCATTCCTATCCCGGCATACCCTAACAGCATCTATGTCTACGGCACTCTTGCACTGATAGGGGTAGGTATAGTACTGGCAATAACAATACGCCACAAGCCTGTACACGTTGATCAGTCAGTATTTGAGCAGGAGGCCGAAACCAAATGAGCCGGTTAAAACGGAGACTTTCTTCAATAGTAGTGGTGATGGATATGTATATTACCATCTGCCACTCAGTTATTAATTGATTCTGGTGGGAAATAGGGATGAATGAAACGTGTAAAATCAATGATCAATGTCGGTCGGAGAATACAGTTAAATGATACCACCGATACACACATTGCATGATTTAATTATTTCTGGAGAGATATCTCCATATCATTTGTTTAAAAAATCAGCTGAGAACATAAGCCACTTAAACCCGGACATAAATTCTTTTGCGACGTTAAGGCCATTTAATGAACCTACCATACATAAACATTCTAGTAGCCCATTGTATGGAATCCCATATTCTGTGAAGGACATAATAGACACTAAAAATCTCCGGACTGAGTACGGGTCTGAATTCTTCAAAGGCCATGTTCCACAGGAGGACGCAGATGTTATCAGGGCATTGGATGAATACGGGCCTGTATTGCAGGGCAAAACAAATACACACGAGTTTGCCATGGGCATAGTTACTCCCGTGTGCAACAATCCCTGGAACGTATCAAAAATAACCGGGGGTTCAAGTGGTGGGTCAGCGGCTGCAGTATCATCAGGGCTTTCCCTTTTCTCATTGGGAACAGATACCGCCGGTTCTATACGCATTCCATCAAGCATGTGCGGGGTGAGTGGATTAAAACCAACAACCGGTAGCCTTTCAGTAAAGGGGATATTCCCTGAAGCCTGGTCACTGGACACTGTTGGCCCGATAACAAGATATGCCTCTGATATACCTGCCATAGTAACCGCTATGGGCTTTAAATCACCTAGAGCAAAAAGTCAGAGAAGGAAACCTTTGCTGGGGATAATAGGAAATTTAACTGAAAGTTCCGATACTAATGTAAAGTTTGCATTTTACTCATTCATGGATCATATGGTTTCTGAAGATCTTGTAGATATAAAAGAGATACATATAGACAACATGGAGAGCATGGCATCAGCTGCCGATATGATTGATGGTTGTGAGAATGCAACCATACACCGCTCCAGATATGAAAATAACCCCGAGTTATTTTCTGTGGAATCCAGAAATCAAATTAAATATTATTCGTCACTTAAACCAATGGATTATATTGAGGCAAAGAGATTAAGAATGAGACAAGGCATGGAATTCAACAGCCTATTCAACCAGTATGATTTCCTGGTTTCCCCTACATTGCCAACCATAGCGCCGGATAAAAAGGAAATTGAGAATGTGCCATTTGATTACTTTATGAAATATATAAAATTTACAAATCCGTTTAATTTGTTTGGAGTGCCTGCGCTTTCAATTCCCTGTGGCTTTAGCAGAGATATGCCTGTGGGACTTCAGATCGTGGGTGGCAAACTAAGGGATATAGAGGTATGCAACCTTGCTTCCAGATTCCAGGAAATAACTGATTTCCATACACGAATACCCCCTATCGCAAAAAATATAAATTATTTTGATATATAAATAATATTCTGGTGTAAAATTCATTCAGTTTTGATCAATATACCATATGCCACATCGCTCATTCCAGATTCATTATTTCCATAGAATATGTGCCTTGTCTGTGTATATTCCAGAATACCTTCAAGCCCCAGCTCCCTGCCAATGCCGCTTTTCTTAAATCCTCCTCTCGGTGCAGCAGCTGACAATAGATGGTATTCGTTTACCCATACAGTTCCTGCCTCTATCATTGATGCTACCCTCCCGGCTTTCTCAATATCCTTTGTCCATATTCCGGCAGCAAGGCCATATTTTGTGCTATTTGCCAGATCTATGGCTTCTTTTTCAGATTTAAATGGATATACTGTCAATACAGGGCCAAATATTTCTTCATCAGAAATTTGTTGTCCTGGAGTTAATCCGGTTAGAAGTGTTGGAGGAAAATATGTACCATTATCAGGTGTGCCCTGCATATTCTTTGAATAAAATATATTTCCGCCCGATTTGACAGTCTGGCTAATTAATGACTCTATTTTTTCCTTTTGCTCCTTAGTTGTTATGGCGCTGATATCGGTCTCGAAGTCCATTGGATTTCCTGATTTCATGGAATCCAGATATATTTTCACTTTCTGTAGGAATTTGTCCATAATTGATTCTTCAATGATTAACCTGCTTGCAGATTCACACAGTTGCCCTGCGTTAAGGAATATTCCAAATATTACGCCTTTTACAGCGTGGTCCAGATCAGCATCTGCAAAGACTATATTCGGTGATTTGCCACCGAGTTCAAGGGATACTTTCGTTATGTTTTTAGCTGCCTGTTCCATGATTCTGGATCCTGTAGGGGTGGAACCTGTGAAACTTACCATATCAACATGGTCACTGTTCACCAGGAAGTTCCCGGTTGTCCTGCCTGTGCCGTTTACAAGATTCACAAGCCCATCTGGAAAGCCCGCTGCCTTCATATCTTTTACAAGTTCAATAGCAGTCAATGGTGTATAATGTGATGGCTTAATGACAACAGCGTTTCCAGCCAGTACCGGTGGGATTATTTTCCATACAGCCATTAAAAAGGGAACATTCCATGGTGCTATGGAAGCTACAACGCCCATAGGTGCGTTCTGGACTATGCCCTCTGTGCCTGGGTATTCCGGATGCGTAATCTTCCTCTGAAATTTGAATTCATCTGTTTCAGCAAAGTACCTGATATGGGATATTGC
>JAJZWN010000035.1:0-4608 GCA_021846695.1 Thermoplasmata archaeon | reverse complement strand
TCGAGCTTGAATTTTCCAGTCATAAGCCCCTGTATAGGGTCTATTTCACCTTTTATGAGTTTTACCCAGTTTGAGTACTTTCCCATGTACTTGAAAGTTGCTTTTGGAACATCGCTTTCAGCCTTGCCCACCTTCGAATCTATGCACTTGCCAGCCTTCAGGTTCAAATAAAGGTACCATGAGTCATTATAAGTTTCATCGGGCTGAACAACAAATGTTAGAGAATCATCCCATGTTTTTCCTGCCTCAGCATAAGCTGGATTAGAATTTAGCTTTTCTGTATACTCTTTTGCCCATTCATCACTTGGAAATTTTGCCATATTAAATATAAATGATATTATTATATTAATTTTCTTACCTGGAAATTAACCATTGCGGCATATCCATACATATTTAGCAGTTTCACAGGCTATCAATACTTTAAAATGGATATAAAAAATTGATATAATGTATGAACAGTATCAAAGAAACAGTTTTTCAACTGTTTTTTCTGTATTTACAACAAGCACTTTTGGCACATCTCCATCCCGTAGCCATTCCAGATCTGAAAGGTTTTCATCAGCTGTATGTGTCTC
Source organism: Thermoplasmata archaeon (assembly GCA_021846695.1). The sequence goes on along the minus strand of JAJZWN010000035.1, from coordinate 4,033 downwards.
CACTCCAAAGCCCTTTGCAACAGATTCTATGTCAAGGTTCAGCTGGAAATAATCTTTTTTCTCCATATCCGGATAATAGCTCTTTGAAAAGCTTTTGAGTATATTGTATCCACTGTTGTTGAGAACCAGGAATTTAACAGGTATATTATAATGCTTTGCAGTCCACAACCCCTGCACAGTGTACATGAATGCGCCATCACCAATAATTACCAGAGTTTTTTTGTTATTCATCCCTATTCCGAGGGCCGCTGCTGTAGCCCATCCAAGCTGGCCTGATTTTGCCGTATAGTATTTCCTGTATCCGTAGCCAAATGTGGAACGCACGTTCTCGGAAGCAGATATAGCTTCATCAACTATGGTGTAATCGGAAAATAATTTTTTAGCTTTAAACAGTACATAATCCACGCCCATACTTAGCCTCTGGCGGGCCACCCTATTTGCATACAGATAATCAGTACCCCTTTTATAGTCACCTTTTGCCTTTATTAATTTTACAGCTTCACTGAGGAATAGTTTTGGATTCATTGTATATCCATCACCTGTTTTGTGTGATATGTCTGTACCTATAAATATTACATCTTTTCCCGGGAATGGCAATGATGGGAGATAGGGATAAAATGTTATATCGCCACCGATGAAGACTATCAGGTCGTTATTCACAAATTTCAGGTTCATCAGTGTTGAGGCAGGCAATAGGTCCCCTGCATAGTGTTCGTTGGCTGTGTTAAATGTTCCTCTGGATGCCAGCGGTTCACTGTATACCTCTACACCTAACCTGTCAGCAAAAGCTTCCGCTTCTGCGTAAGCGTTGTAAACATCTATTTCATATCCAAACACCAATGCAGGATGTTTTGCTTTGTTTATCCTTTCAACAATTTCGAATACAGCTTCAGGGTCATAGGAAGAAACGTTTGTTCTAACATCATTGAAATATAAATTTTCAGCAGTATAATCCATCATATCCATTGGCACAGATATGAATACAGGGCCCATTGGTGGTGTCATAGCTATGGCCTTAGCCCTTCTGAAGGCTGTAGGAATATCAGATGGATTTTTTATTTCATAGGAATATTTTACCAGGCCCGACACAGTATTTAAGAGGTCTCCTGATAACAGCGGGTCAAAGACAATATGCCTCGTATCCTGCTGCCCTGCGGTTATTACCACCGGGGAACGGTTCCATTTCGCAGTGTTCACAAAGGACATTGCATTGCCCAGCCCTGGAAGTGTATGGAGATTCACAATGGAAGCAGTATTGTTATACTGTGCATATCCATCAGCCATTCCCAGAGCAATGGAATCATGAAGTGTCAGGTAATAGTTTCTGATGCCACGCAACATCGGTATTTCAGTAGTGCCTGGATTTCCAAAAACAGGGTCAAGTTTCAGGGCAGCAAGGGTTTTTTCCAGAATTTCATATCCTTTCATAGTTCATCCTCTACCTTATACAGAGGGTCAATGCCCTGTGAATACCTTATAACATTTCCAATAGTTTCCGTGATAAACCTTTCCTGGCTTTCCATGGTTACGCCGGCAATATGTGGTGAAAAAATAACATTGTCAAGATGGAACAGTTCAGAGGAAAAATCCGGAGGCTCAACACTGAACACATCTATTGCAGCGTAAATATTCTTTTCCTTTATAGCTTTTACAAGGGCTTTCTCATCAACTATTTCGCCCCTTGAAGAGTTAATAAAAATGGAATTTTCTTTCATCAGGTTAAACCTGCTTTCATTGAACATAGATCTGGTTTCCTTGGAAAGGGGAGTGTGGATAGATATAATATCTGAAACTTTGACCAGTTCGTCCAGTGGAAGGTATGTCAACCCGTAAAATTCCTCATCCTCTGGCTTTAACCTTCTTGGGTCGTAATAAACTATTCCCACATTGAATGGTATTAATTTCTGTACCAGTTTTATGCCTATAGCACCCATTCCAATGATTCCAAATGTTTTGCCCTGCAATTCCCTGGAGTTTGTTAATAATGGCCAGTTTCCGGACTTAATTTGCTGGTCGAATGGTATAAAATTCTTCAACAGGGCAAGCGACATGCCTATTACATGTTCTGCAACAGCATCCTTATTGGCTACTGGAACGTTGCACAGAAGTATTTTTCTCCTTCTTACTTCCTTCAGGTCAACGTTGTTATACCCAGTACTTGCAACCTGTATATATTTCAACTCAGGGAATTTATCCATCTCCTTTTTTCCGAATGGGGTAAATGTTGTAATCACCACAACATCCGCATCATTTTTCTCAAATTCTGTATTTGTTGCGATCTCAAGGCCGGGCATTATCTGGTCTATAGATTTTTTAATATTTTCAATATCCAGAAATGCTGGAAGGATAGCTAAAACTTTCATGAAATACCAGCATTTATAAGTATAAAAGCATTATTAATAGTAAATTAGGTAATGGTTTGTAATTAATTATTATCAATCTAAATTTTACGATCCATTAGCAGAAATCCTACTGGCTTTATAGTAGATCGAAATTATATAAGGAAAACTTAATGTATGGCTATTCTCTATTTCTATTCTGGAATACCATTAGCTGACATACTCCCACAGCTAAAGCATGTGGGGTTCTAAGGTCGCCATCGTTCCTAACGTTGCCTCTTCAGGGATACCAGTGTTCCCTTTGTACGCATCTCTGTCTACGTACAATTGATCTATGCCTTCCTCAAATACTGGACGCAATGCTATGTTGAACGAAGCATTGGCATCAGCATGATCAACGTGCCCGCAATTGTTGCACTTAAATGATTTTCCTGAACGGTTGCCTATCTGTCCACATCTGCTACACTCTTTAGATGTATTATATGGATCGACATAGGCAACAGGTATTCCAGGTAGTCTGGCCTTATATTCTATCATAGTTTTAAGCTGATAGAATGACCAGCTATTCAGGGAATACCTGAAACTCTTGCTCGATTTTGCATTTCTTATTCCGTTTAAATATTCGAGCTTTATTCCCATTCCATTATCCTTTGCTTCCTGCACTATCTTTCTTGCTACCTTATGGTTAATATCTTTGACTATTCTGCTTTCCCTGTTCTTTATTCTCTTAGCTTTCCTATTTTTTCCTTTTTTCTGCAGATTCTTCCTCGTCTTGCTATACTTCTTATGCACATGACCTGCTTCCTTTCCAAGCTTTATTATTTTTCCCGTTTCTGGATTGCCAGCAACAGCAATATGCCCTGTTGTGTTCCTGTCCACTCCTAAGTATCCATTGGGTTCAATGAGATCATTATCAGGGATATTTATAGATACATATGCAAATTTATTATCCAGTTCAATCTGGTTTATCTTATCAAAGTCATTCCTGAAATAATAGTTTAAAGTTAGCTTCAGGGGAGTTATGGTTATTGTTCTGTCCTCATTATTACATTTTATTCCCTGATGTGGCACTGTCAATTTTATTTTATGTACATCCTTTGCTTTTGAATTCCTGGAGTATTTCCTTAATATCTGGTTTGAAATGGCTGATTTTAACCCGAACTGTTTTACATCCCTGGATATAATGGATTTTGTTTTAATGGCAAACTCTGCTATTAGCCTGGCTTTGTTTAATTCTTCAGAAAAATCTTTGCCATGTTTAATTTTATATGTTAATATCATACTTTCTTCTGATCCTCTATATATTTCCTGACTACTGACTCGGATATATGCCCTACAGATTCTATATAATAGCTTCTTGTCCATAGTGTTGGCAGCTTGCGTTTCAATACTGGAAATTCCTGCCTCAGTATCCTGGAAGTATATCCTTTGAATTGCTGAATAATATAATGCGGGCTCAATACTGGATCTGCTTTTATAAATATGTGTATATGGTCCGGCATAACTTCCATTTCTTTAATTTCTATCTTTAATTCCTGTGCCTTATAATTTAATAATTCCTTCAATCTTACATCTATGCCATTTACCAGTACATTTCTTCTGTATTTCGGGCACCAGATAATATGGTATCCCAGATTATATACTGATTTATTGCTTCTTGTCCATCGTTCTGACACCATTACAATACTATATAA
>JAJZWN010000034.1 GCA_021846695.1 Thermoplasmata archaeon | reverse complement strand
GGCAAGCAGTATCATTGCATGGTTACGTTTGTCTTCTATTGTTTTCCCCTTACTTTTCACAATTAATGTTTGGATCTGGTCAGTGGCAAATGCCCTTTTTCTGAAAGAATTATTTCTTAATTCGGGAATATAATCTATTTTATCAAGTCCTTCGAATGTGAGCAGGCGATTTAAATATTTTATATATCCATTTACTTTCTGTTTAGGTGACCCATTTCTCCTTTCTTTCCTTAAAAATTCAAGCATTGATTCCCTCGAAGACAAATCTAAATGCTTTCCCAGGTATCGTATTTTCCTTAAAGTGTCTATTATTGTGCTTTTTGAAAAGCGTTCATACATCCAATCTTCAAAATCAGTATAGTTTACCATGAATTTATCACCTGTTCTTAATAACAGTACGGTACTCATTTATGCCATTCTCTACTAACGCGCTAAGTTTAATCTCAGGGTGCTGTTTCAAAAAATCATAGTTCTCCTGGCTTATGGTTATCATTTTTTTAATTCTCATGATAAAGACAGTATATAATTGCATATAAATGATTTCTATTTTCGAAAGCTGAAATATGAAATATATGTTTAACTTAAATACCGTTTCCTATTTTAGATATATGAAAGGTGATATTTATCGATATGTCTAATCTTGGAAAGTACGCACCATCAATACTAATATTTTTATTAGATCATGATAAAGTCAAGAAAACTGATTTGTTGAAAGTAGTCCCATCTACAGGCACTATGGAAAGCACTGTGATAAGATTGGAAGAACAAGGCGTCATTCGTACAGAGAAGAAATATATTGGTAGAAGGATTATTTATATTTCCCTGACAGAATACGGACATGCCATAGCTGAGCAATTTAAAAATATCAATGAAATAACAAACAGTAAGTCCAGTGGACAATACAAAATATGCCCTGTATGCGGTACTAAAAATGATGAGGATGCAAAGTATTGCAAAAATTGTGGAAGCAAATTAGATAAATAAAAATTTTAAAACTTATTGTAACTTTGTGGTTATCTTTTAAAATTCTATATACCAATAATTAAATAGTGAAAATGTCTATATTCGTATATGTTAATTGATAGAAATAAATTTGGGGAAATTCAGAAAAGTGCCTGGATCACTCCATCTGAATTCAAAACAAAATTAATAGAGAATCAGGGAAAAGATATAAAGCTTCAGTTAAAAGGCGAAAAAAATAGGTACGTAACTATTGTACGTGTTTCCCAAAATGAAGTTACTCTAAGTGAACCAGGGGGAGAAGTTATTTCAGTTCCTCTATCAAATGTAGCCGGTTTTACCACCGAAACTGACTGGTATAGACAAAAGAAAATGTAAATTTTTGATAGAATTATAATAGAAAAATATTCTAAAATATGGTAAAAGTTTAACAATTTGAAATGAAGTCCTTCCTGAATACCACATTTTACAATATTTAAAGAATGCAATGCACCAGAACAATATAATTAAAAAAAAATTACCTAGATATTGTGTAAAACCACAAAATTAATTGCTCTGTTTTTATAACATTTAATTCTCATATGAATTCGAATCCAGTAAATACTGATGCACGGATAGTTTGTATTACAAAAATTAACCGATAAATTATTAAATAATAAATTATTCACTAGTATTATTACAGAAATATGTATATATATTCATGTGTTAATTTCGTTGTGAATAAAAAGAGGGTAATAACAGGTGTATTAATGGCAGCAGTATTTGTAATGATAGCCTTTGTCCCTGCAACGGACAATATGCATACAGCTCAAAACAATACAGCAACTAATAACATATTACCACAATTTGAAATGAACGCCAGTACCATAAATAATATAAATAGCAGGTTTGCACAGAATAATTTTGAAAACAGGAATTTAAATTGGAAGCCAGTTAATTTGTCGAAATCCTCATTATTAAATAGAAGCTCAATTAAAAACTTCACAGAAAAATATGCTGTAATCAATAATCAGATATATTTACAATTGACAATAAATAACAGCAAAATGCCGCGAGGTGCTAGAAATCAAAATACAACATTAGTAGGAGCCAACTATATAGAATATATCGAAACAACAGATAATAGCCTTAATATAAAATCGATAATTTATCGTGAAAATGTGAATAAGAATATAGGGAACAACTCGGTTTATATAATTAATGGCAAGAACGCTAAATTAATCTCTGTGGACCCAGAGACATACCATCAATCATATGGATGGGGAAATGCATGGGTATTCTATGCGTCTGATACTTTTCAGGGTCCTATAGGAACAGGTGACTTTACCAATCTTATGACACTCATAGGGGGTGTTACAGGACTGGCAGTAGGAGCTGTTTTTGCTGCTTCTGCAGCCATAGCGGCCGTTGCAGGAATATTGGGGGCGGTTGTTGCGTTTTCGTGGGCAAGTTTTGTAAATTTACATACCACCAGTCAGGATACTACTGTTCCATATGTCGAGATAGCCGTCTCTGAGGGATATTGGTGGGATTTTTGGGATACAGGAGCCTATGGAGAACTTGGCGCGCACTCAAATCAGGCATATAATTTTAATGGTCAACTGGTATATTCAGGAGGATGGCTATATTTTCCATTTTTAACAACTGAACCCCTGGGTACTGGTCTGCAAATCACAAGTTTAGCACCGCATGCCAGTGTTTGGCCAAGCGTATCTCCACCATGGTGATATTATGAACAGGTCAGAAAATATAAAAAAGATAAACAATTACCTAAGAATTTTTGCAATAATTTGGGTATTTATGATTAGTATAGTGAGTTATAGATTACTTTATCTTGGCTCTATAGGCAATATTATAAGCTTCTCATATAATTATTATACCGGCATCCTGCCTGCTATACTTGTAGCACTTGCAGCGTTAGATATTTTTTTCTATTTAGACTATTTAAAAAGTAAAATCACTCATAAACATATGAAATCTAATCTTGCATTATGGATACTTTTAGTTGTTATGTTATCGCTTTATGTATTCATTTTACCGTTTTTTCCACCTAATATTGAACCAAACATTTTTAAAATATTCTCGTATCCTATGATTTTCATTATTACTATTATCCCGTTTATCGTTTCACTTGCTATACCTATATATTTATTAGTAAATAGTAGAGGCAGAGTTAGAACTTATATGCAGTGAATGATATTAAGTTTCATTCGTTCAGAAAAGACTTGATATATAGGGTGGACATCAAAACTATTGCCATACCCTGTATGTCTATTACATACTTGGATTAAGATTTCGTGGAGAATTGGGGGTATATATTAATTTCTCGGAGTATGAGATGCACATGCATACAAGGATATCTGGAATCGAATGCAGTATTCATGCTGCCAAGATTGCCAACGAACCTTGAAGCAGAAATCCGGATTTAAAAAAAATTAATAGAAAATCAAGGGGAGGATATAAAGCTTCAGCTAAAAGGCGAAAAAAATAGGTACGTAACTATTGTACGTGTTTCCCAAAATGAAGTTACTCTGAGCGAGCCTGAAGGAAATAATATATCGGTCCCTCTATCTAATGTTGCCGGCTTTACCACAGACACTAACTGGTATAGATATAGAAAATGTAAAGTTGTATGAATTAGAGTAGAAAACATTCTTAGATGTGTCCGTTAAAGATTTCTTTTCCGGACAGTAAAAAAAGTACCAGGGTATATATAAAGAAATCATTGATTTTAACGTATAGGTTTTTCGGACGATTTTATTATGTCATATACCGTTGACCTCTTTATCCCTACAATTTGGGATATTTCCCTTATTGATTTTCCGCTTTCCCTTAATTTAATAATATTTGAAGCACTTATATTCTTTTTGTCTAAAATGCGTGGCCGTCCAATCTTTTTGTTTTCCTTCATGGCCCTTGCCATGCCATCTTTTACCCTTTCAGATATTAATTCCCTTTCAAATTCCGCAGCTGCACCTAAAATGGCAAGCATAAAATCATTCATTGGATCCTTTTTCTCCGAGATTTTCAATCCCTGGTCGATGGCTTCAAAGAACTTTCCTTGAGATCTAATAATATTGAAGCATTCAAGCAGGTTTTGCAAGGACCTTCCGAATCGATCCAATCTTAAAACCAGTATCCCATCAAGCTTGTCCAGATCATCCAGTATTTGCTTTAATCCTGGCCTGTCTTTCTTTGAACCGGATGCAAAATCGATATATTCTTTATAATTCCATTTCCTTGCATTGCAGTATTCCCTTAACCTGATCAGCTGGTTTTCAGGATTCTGCTCCTTATCCTTCGTGCTTACCCTTGCATATAAACCCACAATCATATTTTCACCTCATCATATAATTTTTTAATTCGTCCAGTGCATGGAAAAATTGGGTTGCTAAATTGTTCATTAAATTCAAGTGCTCATTTATCCTTTCGTCAAACTGGCTAAAAGCGTTCTTCTGGATTTCTTCCTGCTTTTCCTGGATCTGCATCGTTTTCTCCTGCACCTCTACTATCTTATTGATTCTGTCATAGAATTTTCCGGAATTCAAATCATCTAAAAATTGCTTATATATTTCCAGATTTTCAATTAATTTCTTTGGATGTACTGATTCAAACTCTGCCGGGCCTTTGCTGAAGTCAACTATTTCGGAAATTTTGCCATCATCCGGATCATAAATTCTTAACTTTTCCCCGGTATCTTTCTGGATTTTGCCCACATTAATGGCCAGTTCATCGTTTTCAATTGCTATTTCACCCCTGGTTACTACAGCATCAAGGACATTGTTTGCCAGCCTTTGTAATTTTAATCCTGGAATGTGCTTTGACAGAAGTGACTCTATATGCTCAACTTCCGGTTCAATTAGAGCCATGGCTTTTGTTAACAGGATTTGAGGATCGTTAACCTCTTTATAGGGCATCCTTACCTCGAGGTTTGTAAACTTTATTGCCCTTGTGGAAACAGTTACGTTGAAATCCTTAAATTCGACTATTAAATCGGAATGGTTTCTTAGATTCCTTAAATGCGTTGGATGGTCCTTGAATGAAATTATGTGTATATTCTCTGCCGGAAGTGGTGTTTTTAGCCAGTACTTAATTTGAAGTGCATGGAGCCGGTAGAACTTATCAGAGTTTTCTGTAAGTGCTTCCACTTTGCCTGACTGTGTGGGGGAGTTATCTTCCCTTTTATTGCCTATTATAGAATAGCCTTTCAGTGTTATTGAATAAAACCGGTTGTCAGGACCCGTATGGTTTATTAAATATCCATGGTTGATAAGCCTTTTAATTTTCTTGGATACTGTACCTCCCGACTTGTATCCCATAATCCTTCCAATTTCCCTTGCTGATTTGCCTGTTAATAGATAAGAAATGATCTGGGAATATTCAGGTCCAGGATTAAATATCCTCATATATGCAACCTCACATGTGCTTCCACTTTACTGCTTCCATATTTGCATGAGAAACTGTCTATAAATTGATGTAAAACCTTTATAAATAGGAACTTCTCTGTACTGCTTCCACTTTGGGCTAAAAAATTATGAATTAAAATTAACTTCGGAAAAACAAGGTATTTACTTCCATTCTCATATAATATGACTTGAAGAAACGAATTTTCATTTTTTACATTGATTCTAAAAATCATTTAACATCCCTTTTAAGAATAAAATATTCTAATGCTATATCCTGGTCTTCTGGAGGGTCTACATTGTAATAATACCAGTAATTCATAATGGTTCCGGCAATGCTATGGCCAAATCTTTTTCTCAAATTGTAATAACATCTCGAATTTACATAAGATGCCATGTGTAAACCCCCGGAAAAGTGTATAACTCCATTTCAATCCCCTTGAGTCCACACCGTTCAGTCCCACTGAGTTTTGGACTGTTTGTTCTTTTAATTTTCTAGGTGCATTTATTGCGTCATCCTGGGTAGGGTGGAGATAGATTTCTGTGGAAGAAAGATCCTCATGGCCTAAAAGCCTGACAACAAAATATATGTCAATCCTGGACTTTAGCAGTTCGATAATACATCAATCCAGGCAAATTAATTTTAAAACGTTATAAATATACCTTATGATTTGTCTTCCAATGAAGCGTTGTATTCCCTGGAAAGTTCTTAAACTTTAGCGGCAATATACCCGCGAACTATTTAATACCAAGAATTATATATAAAAGTATAAAGTTATATTTAAATATATAAATGTTAAAATGAAAATAATATATCAACTAAAAGAGTATAAATTTTACAGAAATATAACTCCCCAATCTTATCTGCTATAGTATGTTAAAGTTTTGTGATCTGTGGTATGTCTTTATTTTTATTGCATAATAATCATAGCACAATTTCAAATGATTAACGACCATTATTCAGAATTAGTGTTGAATTTTAATGCTCAATTATTATATATAATTTATAAACATTTACTTTAAGAGATTTTATCAAATAACAATTTTGACATTTTCTTCAACACAAATGTTAAATATTATATCTTAATTTGTCAATTGCATGAATACAAATTTAATTCTGTATATTGTAAGAAGGGCAATTTATGCAGTTGTTACGTTAATCTTTATTATCGTAATAGTATACTTTTTAATACACTTAATTGCGCCTACGCCAGATGCTCTAGCTGGTATATATGCTGGTTCAGGGCACCATACCAGAGCTGAGATAAATGCCATAATCATAAAATATCATCTTAACGCTCCGTTGTATACACAGGTATTATTGTATATAGGTAATGTGTTTAGGGGTAATTTAGGTTATGATCCAGTTTATCACGTACCTGAAATTACCCTTATAGGAACATTCCTTCCAAGGACACTTGAACTGGTTATACCTGCTATAATAATCTCCACCTTACTTGGGCTATACACTGGTGCATTTGGTGCTTCCCATAGAAGAAAAATACAGGATCAGGGAGTTAAGGGTGTTTACCTTGTAACATGGGCTTCACCACCATTTTTTATAGCGATTGTTATACAATTATTCCTCGCATATGATCTCGGACTTTTGCCATCCACAGGGATGGTTAGCCCAACTCTTATTGCTCCACCAGATGTGGCAGCATTCCCACTATTAAATGCAATAATAGCAGGTGACTTGCCCTACTTTTTCAGCCTGATACAGCATATGATTTTGCCAGTTCTGGCAATAGCACTTCTGAGTTTTGGAGTTATTACCAGGATAACTAGATCATCTATGCTTGATTCTATGGAATCAGATTATTTTAAATTGGAGTTAATGAAAGGAATAAGCAGAAAAAGCGCAGTATATGGGGCGGCTTTGAGAAATGCCTCAATACCTATAATTACATTGCTGGCTTTGACGTTCGGTTATGCAGTTGCTGGCGCCGTGGTTGTTGAAGATATTTTTGACTATCATGGTATGGGCTGGTTTATAGTTCATTCCATATACACACTTGATTATATTGCGATATTATCAACCACTGTTATAATTGCAATATCAATTATTATAGCTAATTTAGCAGCAGACATACTTTATGGAGTAATAGATCCACGGGTGAGAGTTAGATGATAGATGAGAATACATTTGAAAAAACTACTACGTTTAAAAAGGCAGGTTATTTTAGTCAGTTTATCAAAGATAAGTCTGCCATTATAGGTATTATAATAGTAGGATGGTTTTTTGTATGGTCATTAATACAGGGACTATTAGAAGATATAGCTTCTTATACAAGTGATTCAAAACTTGGATATCTACTATTACCGTCTAACCCCTTTAAGATCAATTATGCAGCCTCTCTGGAAGGCCCTTCAACGCATTCATTAGCTTTAATCTTCGGTACAAATTTCGATGGCGAATCTATACTTTCAAGGATGCTATACTCAATGCCAAGAGATGCACTTGTTGCTGTAATAGTAGTATTCTCTGCTATAATAATTGGTTCACTGCTGGGAATAATATCAGGGTGGAAAGGGGGCTGGATAGAGAACATTATAATGAGATTGACTGATTCTTTTCTATCAATACCTGCGTTGATTCTGGTTATTGCTATTTCTATTCCTTTAAAGGCCGGATTTGATGCTGTTATTATATCATTATCCATAGTATGGTGGCCTACTTACGCTAGGTTTTTCAGAGGGCAAACATTAAAGATCAAAAATATGGACTATATGCAGGCTGCTAAAATTAATGGCGTAAAGAAGATCAGCCTTTTCTTTAGATATCTATTTTTGAACAGTATTGATCCGGTTATAGCATACGCTGCACTGGATTTTGGAAATGTGATACTTACATATGCCACACTTGCCTTTCTTGGAATCGGGTTAACAATACCGATACCAGAACTTGGTGCAATGGCTTCCAATGGTCTCGGATACCTACCAGCAGATTGGTGGTATTCTGTATTTCCAAGTGTTAGCATACTTATCATAGTTGCTGGATTCGTACTCGTTGGTGATAGGTATCAGGATATAATTAACAACAGGATAGATTACTGAGGTGCAAAAATTGTTTCTTGAAATTAAAGATTTAAAAGTATCATACAAAACAGTGAATGGAAAGTCAACAGTACTAAATAACTTCGCTTTGAACCTGGATAAAGGTGATTCCATATCCATAGTAGGTGAATCGGGATCTGGAAAAAGTACCCTTGGTGGTGCAATTACACGTTTGCTTCCACCATCAGGGGAGGAGTCTGGTGAAATAGTTCTTGATGGCAAAGATCTGTTAAAATTAAGCGAAGATGAAATGACGTTGATCAGAGGTACTGAAATATTTATGATTTTTCAGAATCCATTAAACAGTTTAAACCCAGTCAAGACTGTTGGTTATCAATTAATTGAAGCTGCTAAAATTAAGGCTGAAAGGGACAAAAGTGATGCTACTGAAGAACATCTCAATAATGTTATCATTCAAGCTCTCAAGTCTGTCAGGCTACCGGATCCAGAACAGATTATCAAAAGATTTCCGCACGAATTATCAGGTGGGCAGGTACAGAGAGTTGTAATTTCAATGGCTTTGATTTTAAGGCCCAAATTACTGATAGCAGATGAACCAACTACCGCACTTGATGTAACAATACAGGCACAGGTTATAAATCTATTAAAGGAAATGAATAGAGATTATGGTATGTCAATTATTTTTATCACACACGACCTTAGCCTGGCATACGTGATATCGAATAAAATTATGGTGATGTATGCGGGAACCATTATGGAATTTAATGGTTCAGATCTTCTGGTTAAAAATCCAAGACATCCTTACACTATAGCTTTATTAAAAAGTGTGCCTACCGATTATAAAACGAATTCTAAACTGTATTATCTGAAAGGCGCGCCTCCTTCTTTTTTTAATTTACCACGGGGTTGCAGATTTCACACAAGATGCGAGAAGGTATTTGGAAAGTGCGAAGTGGAAGAACCTCCGCTTATATCTATTGGCGGAGACTATAAAGTGAGGTGCTGGCTCTTTGAGTAATATAATTACATTAAACAATATAAAAAAATACTATCTAACACAGGAAATGCAATTGCTGGATGTTATATTCAGGCGTAAGCCTGTATACGTTAAAGCATTGGACAATGTATCGATAGAGATAGAAAAAGGTAAGATACTGGGTGTTGTTGGAGAATCGGGTTCCGGGAAAACAACTCTGGGAAAACTCATTTCAACAATAGAAATGCCTACAGAAGGTGAAATGTTTTTTGAAGAAGATAAAATCACAAAAAAGAATTTATCTCTAGTGAGAAAACATACTTCAATGGTATTTCAGAATCCCTATACATCGGTAAACCCGAGAATGAAAATTAAAAGCCTGGTTTCTGAGCCTCTTGGCAAGTTCGATCCTGAAAAGGTGAAAGAAGTTTTGTCTCTGGTTGGATTAGATTATGATGAAATTAAAAACAAGGAACCTAAAGAAATGTCTGGTGGCCAGATACAGAGAATAGCCATTGCAAGGGCCCTGATAAAAGCGCCAGACCTATTAATTTTAGATGAACCTACTTCTGCTCTGGACGAGTCTATACAGGCACAGATACTGGATCTGCTGCTTGATATCCAGGCACAGTATAACCTTACATATTTATTTATCACTCATAATATAGGGGTGGCCAAGTATTTAACCGATAAAATGGCCGTGACATATGCAGGGAAGATATTTGAATACGGAGATACAAAGAAAATTATTGAGAGCCCAAAGCACCCATATACACAGCTTTTAATTGCGTCCGTTCCGGATTTTGAAAAGAAAGAATTAACGTCACCGGTAGGAGATGTGCCTAGCCTTATTAATGTTCCTCCGGGTTGTAAATTTAGCAATCGTTGCCCTAAAGTTATGGATATATGTAAAAAAACAGAACCTGAATTTAGAGATGTAGATGGTGTTAAGGTTTTATGCTGGCTGTATGGATAAGGGGGATGGAAAAAACACTGATTAAAATAACAATTCTTGTTGTAATTTTTTCTGTTTTTCTTAGAATCAACAATAAAACCATTTTAAATTATCTCATCTTTCTTGGTGTTGTTTATCTTGTAAGTATTCTTTACATCCTCTACAAAATGAGTTATAAAGTAGAGATATACGAAGACCATTTATACATAAAAAATTTTTTTGCATCACACATAGTAAAGTATCAGAATATAAAAGATTTTTTTATTACAGAGGGTTATCTTCAAAGGAAATTTGGTTTACATTCTATATATATAATTACCAAAACAAAAAATTATCTTTTAAAGGATCTTCCAGATGCAGAAAAAATTCATGATGATATCCAGATACAATTAAATAACAACAATATCGGGATTAAGCAGGGATAACCAGGGTTATTCTGCAATATTAATATGCATATTGAGTACCTGTACAATATTTAATCATAATTAAATTATGACAATGATAAGCGAACCCAGTGGCCATTTTGTGGTTTTATTGAGTAAAGTTAGTATATGTCTCTCTTTTCATATATACGTATGAAAATATTGTGCATAGTGCGCAACATTTGAATTAGAGCATATCAAACGATCCAGTTAGATTTTTGAAATTTTTATTTCACCATGTCTACATGGGCAAACCCCTATATTCCAATTTATTTTATACCAAAGTGATTTTCGCTGATCTATCGTGTAAAATAGGTTCTGAGAAGTACTAATTTATATTTCCATATATCTGTTTACAATCTCTATTATAGTATTTACACTATTAAGGCGTTTAAGATTTTAATATATGTTCGCAATTATAATAGGCCTAAATTTAAATACCTGATTAACTATATCTCCAGATATTCATTCATGTAAATTAATTGCTATGAGAAACAAGCAAAAAACACATGGGTAGACTATAAAAACATGATTACAAGGCATGATCCGATCGCGTTGATACAGATATTTCATTGAAAAATATCTAAATAGAAATTCAATGTGCCTTTGATATAACCCCCATGTACATTAAAGTCAACCTGGGAAAACCTATGAAATAGATTTGGAAATATTCACAGTTCAACTGAAAAATAATTATTTTAGGTGTAAATCATAATCATATCTATCCATACATGTATTGAAAATTGAGGTTTATAGAAAACATACAGTTTATTCATAAATGATCACTGTCTACACCTTTTATTTTTTATATTAACATAATTCGGATAGTTGCCTGCGTGATTGTACATTATTTAGAATAATCAATTAAAAATCATTGAAAAAATATGGTTTGAAAAATTATTTAAAATTAATAGATAAAATTATTTAAAAATTAAAATTTTGGGGCGGCATTTGTAAATGCCATTTCGATATCAGCTACTAGTGTGTATAATGTCATGAATCCAACACTACTTGTCAACTTTCCTGTAAATGTCATCATGTTGTAAAAGTAGGAGGAAGTTATATTATTGTAAACGAATCCATGAACATTTGGTGCAACGAAATATACTGCATCTGGCATTGGTGTCCACATATATGCATACTGGTTATATGTAAGATTCTGTACATTGTACATAGCCTGTTTTTGATCGGATATGTTTTTGAAATCCAAATTTGTAAAGTTGGCGTTTAGAGATGTGTTATCTACCCATGCATCATTTCCACCGAATGCTCCTCCTGCCGCTGGACTGTATACATCTATCAACTGCTGTCCAATAGGATCAAGATAATCGGGAAGCCAGCCAAGGTCAACAAAATGCGGAGTTGCTGAAGCATTGGTCCAACCACTCACTGTTGATTCTGTAACGAGTGAAGTTTTGAATGTTAGTCCAATGTGGGTAAATGAACTTATTGCGGCTGACATGGAAGCTGTTTCTATACTTGTTGCGGGACTAATTCCGGTTATAGCGAATGTATGATGCGATAGATCTGTTCCACTTGTATCACCAACTTTTGAACCATTGGGCAATGTAACATAAAAGCCCATCTCTTTACCAGCTGTAGTAATGTTTGCTATTGCGGCTGTAAGGTTTTGTTTAGGCAAGGGGTAGTTGTTTGGATTATAGTATGCTTTCCCAAATACAGGGGATAACGGTCCTAGTTCTGTGTAAGCTTCAGGTGTGCCGTTATAGTTATTGTTATATACTTTTAATTGTGCAGTGTAATTCATAGCGTTGTACAATGCTTCCCTGAAATGAGTGTTGTTTGTATAGGACCTCTGAGTGTTCATTGAAATATAGAATACACCTATTTCATTATATGATTTAACAAGAGCGCCTGTTCTTTCTGTTTTATTATGGAATCCATTTATCATCTGTTTAAACGATGATGGTGAGACTGTCGATATCTGCGATATTCCCCTATCGAAATCTTCAAGCCTGTCTGCGTGGGATAATCCATAGTCTATAACTACAGTTTTTATGCTTGCTGGCTTGGCTATTGCACTTATACTGCCGTTATTAACCATTGCACTTGTTACCCAGTAGTTAGGGTTAGCTTTAAGCACTATTGTCGAAAAACCTTTTCCCACGCTTGATATTTCGTATGGGCCGGAACCTATTACACCATTAGCATCTAAATAAGAATTGGGCGTATTCACCTGAACGCCGTCATGTGCATCAACATAACTTGGCTCTACTATGTCTCCCCACCATCCCGCTATAGCAGATAGCAGAAAAGCGTATTTATGTTCAGTGTTTATCTGGAATGTCCCATTACTGTTTACGACAAGTGACTGGTTAGCATAGTTCATTACTTTCATTTCAGTTGCATTGTAGTTAAAATGAGATAGTATGCTTGCAAGGTCGTTTCCTGCAATTGTGTAATTGTAAGTATTCATAGTAACAGTTTTATTTACCTTATACGTTGTGTTTGATATGTGATAACCTGCATTTATAAGTGCAGGTATTATGCCAACAGGAA
>JAJZWN010000033.1 GCA_021846695.1 Thermoplasmata archaeon | reverse complement strand
ATTACACTGCCTTTTCTCTGTTCCTAGAACCTGGCCTTTTCGGTATTTTATCTTTTCTTTTGCCATAAAATATTTTAAATCGCTATTTTATCTAAGACTTTACTGATTTTTAAGTTTTTATAAAATCGGATTAACTAATAAACTGCATAATTTGTATCTCTAAGTGTTATTCCAATGGCTAGTTTGGTCTCTTTGGGCTACCTCTTACGGCATTTCTTTGAAAGGTTTAAGCCAGGTATATCTAGAAGCTTACAGACAGCGAGTTAGAGGGGTGCTTTTATGAAATCTATTCAATTCGACTTGTGAGCTTCCTTAAAATAGTCGGTTCCTATGTCTTGACTTCCGATGTTTTTCTCTTTTAAGCTGTTCCTGTGTAAGTATGTTCATCCCAAGAGTCTGAGAGAACATCCTGTTATAGACCTTTGCGTTCTGCGGCGTTATCTTTAGGGCATGTGCCCTCTTTCCAGTCATGAATTGATACTCGTTCTCGTTAAGCAGGTCCGGGAAAGCAAAGTAGCTTTTCTTGGCTCGCAGTTTAGGCCTTCTTCCTATCCTTCCATAAAATGGGAATAGGTCTTGTGCCGGCTCTTTTTTATGTCTTATCGGCAGCAGCAGTCCGCCGGTAGTTTTAAGCGGTATAATATTGTCTGTTGGAGTAGTAGATAAAGTAGTTGTGTTTGTCGTTGTAGTGGTTTGAGTGCTTGTTGTAGTCTGGCTTTTAGGCTGTGTTTTTGTGATTGGTTTAGTGATAGGCTTAGTTATACCGATAGGGGGAGTTACGCTTTTTGTGATAGGCTTAGTTATAATGACTGGGGTAGTTATGCTTGTTATGCTTTTTGATTTTGTCCCTGTCATTGTGGGCATTCTTAACAGGCTTCCGCTGGCAATCCCTATACCTATATTAATTCCTCTTGTTATTTCTGGGACTGTATCAATTATAGAACCTGTCTGCAGGTTATCCCAGTCATTTCTTATTATTGTGTTTATTGTACGTTCACCGGGCGTTGTTTTTGTCGCAGTCGCTGTTTTTGTTTCCTCACCATTGTCTTCATCTGGATTACTGTATTCATTTGCTCTTTCATCGTTTGTTATCTGGTTGTTTAGCCTTTCATTGTCAAGCCATGTCTTTACTTCTGCAGGTATATTATCCTCAGCACTTTGGGCACTTTCTTCTGCTCCCGCTTTTAAATCGTTCAATCCCTGCAAAACTTCATCAGGGCTTTTCTGTGTCAGCGTGAGAGTATCCAGCCACTTCTTTGAGATAGCTGTGTTTGAAAGCTCTCTGAAAGTTGCTGTTCCTTTGTCTTCTCCATTTATTCCGTTTTTGTAAGTGCTAGATCCTCTTAACAGATCATTCTCATTGCTCTCGGTGTCGTATTTATCTACAGTCGATATGGTTTTTTCCTCGCCACTTAAAAGGCTTTTTGTGTTTATAATATTTAATTCAGTTCCGCTTTCAGCTTCAGTTCCTTCTTCTGTATTTGTCAATGAAATCGATGGCTTGCTCAGTCTAAGTGATACTCCCTCTACAACATCTGACGATGTAGCAGGTTCTTCATTTCCGATTTTGACTGTGCGGCTTATCGATGCACTTACACCATTATACTCTTTATTAAGCCCGTTTTCTTCAGAAGAAGAAATAGGTGTGATGTGAGAACCTATAGTATATTCTCCTGACACTTCTTCAGTGCCTTGGTAATATCCAAATCTCCCGAATTTAGGGATTGTTTTTGTGGCCGTAGCCGTTGTAATGCTTTCAGTGGATCCTTCATCTCCTGTTATGTGGCCTACAGTGTCAGAAGTAAATATTGAAGGGTTCTCTATTGCTGTATCTTCTGAGATACTTCTTAGAAGACTGCCGGATGGAGAGGATGTTAATCCTATTACAGCACCTGATGCAGCACCAATGCCTATGTCCTCCCACAAATGATTGCCTTTTGCCCCGTTCATTAGGCCTAATCCTAATCCACTTGCAGCTCCTACAGCGGCTCCGATGCCGGCTCTTATACCTCTCTGGCCTACAATACTAAGGCCTGCCTTTCCGGCAGTTGTCGCAACATCTGCTGCAGCTTGTCCACCAGGGATAGGTGCAGCTTCAAGAAGGACAGTTCCCACACTTATACCTAAAGATTTCGCAAATTGAGATGAAAATATACCATTTTGCTGTGCCGATGAAATCGGATTTGCAAATAAATTTCCCTGTGAATTACCCATGCCAAACAAAAACTGTTCAACGGCATTGTGTCCATATTCAGATTGCATTTCTGCCACTTGTCCGCTGACCTGGGAAGGCAATAAATTTTCTGTGATTACCTCTCCTTTTGCGACAGCCTGTTGTTCGCCGGGCGTCAGTTTTCCTGCCATTGCCTGGGCATTTGTATACGCTCCTGCTGGTGTGACATGATAAGTCTGAGAACCCTGTGTGACATCAGCGACATATGAGCCTGCGACGTGTTCTGCAGTTTTGACTGTGCTGATGGCATCCCCTTCTGCCTGGTGTGTTATGTGTGACAGGTCAGACCATAAAGAGCCGAGCCATCCGTATGGTCCCCTTTCATGCATGTTAGCTTCTAGAAGATTTTCCTGTCGTGCGGCATGATGCATCGTCTGTGCCTGCTGTTCCTGTGGATTGACATGCTTTTTGGCGGCAGCTAATTGTTTTGCTCTCTGCATTGCAGCTTTTTTCGCAGCGATCATGTGCATGTGTACAGCTATTGCTGCTTTCGCATGTGCTCTTTCCGCTTCAGCTTCTCTTTGCTGAAATACCGATGGCATTTATTGTCCCCCCTGATATTTTTTTAGTAATATCATATTGAAATAAACTATCTTCATGTTTAAATGGGAAAATTTCATAAGGCCTCTTTAATCTGCTTTAAGTTCATGTTGCGGACGTATGCCTCAGCAGAGTCAAATCTTGTAAAGTCAGCGACCGATTTAACTAAAATCAATCTATCAACATTCTCTAACGCCTTCTTCTTTGTATGGGCCAGCCATGACAGCCTGGCATGCCTAAGCAAATGAGGATTCAGGCCAGCTTCTTTTATAGCAGCGATATAGACTCTCATTCTCAGTTTATTATCGGTATACTCTTTACCATTTCTCACGACTTTAAAGAAATCAGGATCACCGAATAAATAGGCCTCATCATCTAGGTCTTTTAACATGTCTAAGTATTCGACTATATCCTTCAATAAGGGAATCAACTCGGGTGAATTTTGAGGATTCACTCCTAAAACTTTTACATGGCCATCTCTCCTTTTCTCAGTCTGAATGTGTGCGACTAAAGAGCCGTCTATGTCAAAAGTTAAATCTCTCTTTCTCATTTTTACAATCTCTGAGATTCTCGAGCCGTATATGTATTGAAGGGACAGAATATTTCTGTAGATTCTTGATTTGACTTTCTGCAGCCTCTCTACAACATCCTTAGGATTCCAGGTCTCTGCTAAAGAAGTTCTGTTCTTATAATTTTCAGTAAAACTTTTATCCTCTGAATCGGGTAGATTCCTCTTTAGCCAGTTTCCACTATTTTCCTTGCTTCTCATATTTCTTCAACATCAGAATGAGCCGGTCTAACTCTCTCGCATGCTTCTTAATTGCAAGCTTTATCCTCTTCTCATTCATCTCTTTAACATTTGTTTTCATTTTTCTCTCCAGGACTAGTAAAGTCGATGCCGTTGGCCTTCAAAAAGTCTATTAACTCTTGAATGTGCTTGTAAGGGCCACTATACTCTTTTTGCTGATCAGTTTGTTCCATATTCAACCTCCATCTGAGATTTAATTTCACTTTTCTTTGTCTTTAAAAATGCACGTGACTCATATCGTGGTTCTAAACCCCAATTGTATTTTTTATTTAAAAATTCAAGTAGATCCAGTGTAAAGAATTTTACCAGAAGAAATGCTGCTGGTGTATATAGCCATTGTGAGTTGTAGAGAAAATCAAAGATAGAAATCAGTTCTTCACGCTTCAAGTGTTTTAGATTCAAAGAATTATTGTCACGTGTCAATGCAGCCAGCATAAAAACAAAAAAGCTGAATTTCGGATAATACTTTTTGTCATTAATAGTGTATTTTATGTATTCTATCAATGCTTCTTTATTATCTTCACTTAAGGGTGAGTTCTTTATTTTCTCTACCCATTTCATTACGCCATCAAATACCATGAGATATTTCTTGATTTACATATTTTTAAAACCCTAAGCAAATTTCCCAAAATATATCGAACTTTTCCCAATTAAATAAACAAATCGTAAAATAAAATATGATAACGACAGGTAATCACCACGAAGAAATAATCTCAACGAAGGAGAAGAAGCCTTCTATAGAGGAATTCAAAAAACAACTAGCTGAAAAAGGGCTAAGCGAAAAAGAAATAAAGATAGCATATCAGACTATAGCAAGATTTCTCATCGAAGCTGAAGAAGAGTCAGGAGTTGTTCCTTCTAATGCAGATAAAATAGTGCAAAATCTGCTGATGAAAAATTTAGCATATCTTAAAAAACAATACAATGAGGTGAGCTATGGAAAATGATTATTTTGCTGTGCTAAAAGAGAATGGAATCCAATGGCTTCCCTCAAGGAAAGGGGCTAAGATACCTGCATTACGTAGATATGCTGAGTATTATACGACTCCGCCAACGGATTCAGAATACAATGAGTGGATGCAAGGCATTCAAGAAGGAAAATACGATGGAATTCAAGTAATTTGTGGTAATGTTTCAAAAAATCTTCTAGTTCTCGATTTCGACAATCCTTTTCATAACAGTAATGATAAAAACAAACTAAAAGAAGGAGAAGAAATAGTTGAAGCCACAGTAAGAGCAGTTTTAGGAAAGGATGTCGATTCTCTGAAAAATGAAACATGGGTGTCTTCTACTATTCATAATGGCTTTCATGTGCATTTCTTTGTTGATAAAAATATAGAGATAAAATCAACTCAGTTCAGTAATTTCAAAGTTGAAATCAAAGGAGAAAAGCAGTTGAGCAAAGAGTATCCTTCTGCAGGTTATACAAATTTGTCTTCTCCTGAAAATATAAGAGAGCTTTCAAAAGAGGAATATAAAAGACTCGTTGAGAAATTAGAAACAATAAAAAAGAATTGGAAATTCATCGAGCCCATTTTAGAATATTGGAAATTAGGAGCTAGACACAACTTAACTTTAGGGTTTTCAGGACTTTTGAGAAGAGATTTGCACCTAAACGAAAAAGAGGCAATGGACATCATCGACTTCATTGTCAAACTCAAGAATGATGAAGAACCTGAAGATAGGAAATCCACAATCAAAGGAACCTATTCAAAGCCCATAGAAAAAGTATCAGCAAAAGACGGGTTTGAAGACGCTGGAGCGGAAGAATTATACCAGAAACTTTGTTCAATGCTTCCCGAAGCAACAAATGCAAATGAACAACAGCAACTGGAAACAGCGATTCCAGAAAACAGCGTATTCTTCCTGGACCAATACGGAAAGCCATTCGTCCATCTACAGAATGTTGATCATTTCGAGAATTGGCCTATAGAGTCTAATATCTTCCGGGCATTTCTTACGTCGTGGCTTAAGACCGCTGGAATCAGTCTCTCTTCAGAGAAAATAAGGAGCCTGCAGTTTTTATGCCAGGCCGCAGCTTATGAATCGAATCAGAAGATAGAATTATGGAACAGGTATTGCCGTAAAAATGATGAGATTTATCTGGATTTAGGCAAGCCTGATTGGTCGATTTTGAAAATATCTAAAAACAGCATAGAGACATTGTCATCGGATGTAATAATGTTCAGAAGATATGCTGCAATGGCAGAAATGCCAATAGACTTATCCGGAGAAAAAGAAGACTTAGAAAATTATCTCAATCTTGTGAATCTAAAAAACGAAGACCCTGAAAAGGAAAGGGAAAATAAGCTATTGTATTCCGTTCTGCTCGGAACGATGATGATTCCGGGCTTTCCGCATCCTATTATACTTGTGAACGGCCCTCAGGGATCCGCTAAATCCTCATTCTCTAGGTCAATAAGAATCATAATAGACCCTTCTGCTGTTCCATTGCTTTCAATACCAAACAAGATAGAAAACTTAGTCCAGACCCTTTCCCATAACTATGCGGCCTTTTTCGATAATGTAGATGCTATCTCGGACGGCTACAGCGATGTATTTTGCAGGGCATCGACCGGTGAAGGCATAATAAAGAGACAACTATATTCTGATGAAGAAGACATCATTTTCCGATATCAGCGTTGTGTTTTATTGAATGGGATTAATATTTCAACAACTCGATCTGATTTCATAGATAGAAGCATCCAATTTGAGCTGGAAACCATAGGCCCTACACAAAGAAAGACTGAAAATGAGATAATTCAGGAATTGGAGAATTTAACGCCTAAGGTCGGGGGTTATCTAGTTAAAATAATACAAAAGGCCCTTATTATACACCAATATATTTCTAAGCAGCTTATTGGTCGATTGCCTAGGATGGCTGATTTTGCTATATGGGGCGAGGCCGTATCTAGAGCCTTAGGCTATCAGCCCCTGGAATTCTTTAATGCGTATACTGCTAGGATTTCTGACTTAAGCAAAAGTGTCATCAGTGAAAATGTAGTGGCTCAAGAATTGATAGATTATTTGGATAAAAATGACGACTTTTCCGAGGAGAAAACGCTAGAAATTACCCCAAGTGACCTATTTAATACATTAGTCGAAAGAATAAAGGCCAGGGGAGCAGATCCAAAGGCATCCCGATTCCCCGGGAATGCGATACAACTAAGCCGAAAATTAAACATATTGAAGCCTAATTTTGAGACAATAGGCATAAAAATAGAAATTGGAAGAGAGTTGGTAAAAGGGAAAACAACAAGAATAATCACATTCTCAAAAATTAATAATACTACGCCCGCTCCTAATCTGGACGATACTGACGATATGGACGATACGGACGGTAACTTTCAAAAGTCCTGGGAGGACCTCCCTCTTAATAAAACTTCGTTAAATACTATCCCTGATGTTAATGATGTTAAGGGAGACCTAAAAGTTTTAAAAAGTATCGTTTCTATCGTCCATAGCGATTCTATCGTCCATTCGAAAGATGACGTAATTGATCAACAAAGAGAAGAAAAAGGTGTAAATGGTGTAAATCATGTAAACGATACCAATGAAATCAACGAAAATGATACTTTTCCACCCATTGGAGAGGACTTATGATAGAATATCTAACACCGAAGAATTGTGAAGAGGGCCTGTTAGTGAGGTTGAAAGATGGGAGCTGGAGATCTCTATTCAATAATAAGAAGGTCCAGGCCGACCTTTTGGACCCTAAATTTGTGGAATTAGCCGTAAAACAGGGCCGTTTAACGAAAATCGAGGCAATCTAATATGGGATTCAATGCTGAAAGTTTTAAAATTCGTGAAATTGCACTGCAGACCGGGGCTTTCAACTGGCTCAAAGGCCACGGCCTAGCATTTTCCTTCAAAAACTTAGAAGACCTTTTTGACCGGGCCAAATTCAACTCGATTCTAGTGCATTTGAAGAGATTCGGCTGGGAATTTAATCCAACTCCTTTACTTTCCGCAGACCTCAGCAATCTTTTTAGCTTTCATATTGGCCCTATTCTCATCATCGTTCCGAGAAATACTAGCAATGAACAACTAACGGTCCTCAACAAAGACCGTTTGCAAGAAATCTTTAAACATGACTATTATTTGCTTTCCGATGAATTTTTCAATGATTTGAGGAAAGACCTAGGTGAGCTGTTGCAATTGAATCCAATTGCTGAGGAAAAGAAGGCTTCAAGTAAAAAAGAGGAAAACAGGGAAGCGAGACGGCATCTCGACCAGGTCGAGCATGTTTTAGGGGCCGGATTCGCAAGAATCCTGGCAGCAATGGTCTTGAACGCCCAGATCAGCGGACAATACGCTTTCAATGAAGCGGACAAATTAGGACCGCTGACATCGAAGATTTTGAAAGAATACTTTGGGGGAAAATATGGTAGAAAGTGAGGAAAAGCAGATCGCCAAGATTGAGGATTCCATCTTAGAGACGGTTTTCTCGGCCGGAAGGTTGGATTATCATGTCCTTCGAGAAAAGCTTTCCGGATTCAGAAATCCTAAATATCCCAGCCATAAGCTCACAAAAGAAGATAGTATGTGGCTTATTGGTCGTTTGATAAGAAAAGGATTGCTTAAAAAACAAAGAAGATTTTTGTGGATACCGGTCAACTCGAAGACTCTGACTAAGCTAAAGGATTTGGGCTTGATCGATGCCAGGCCTATTAGCCTGGTGAAAGCAGAGGTGAATTGATGGAATTTGACTACGAGTTGTTTAAGAAACTGAGATATAGACGCTCCATTGATCTTGGGAATTCTTTAGGTGAGATCAACGAACTAGGGAGAGAGGAAGATAGCCTTGAGATAATTCGAAATCAAGAAGCTTACCTGAAGAGTCATCCTGAGCTACTGAAGAATGAACCAGTGCTAATCAATGGCTGGCCCCTTTATCATAGAGATATCCCTGCTTCTACCATCGCCCTAATTGACAAACTGCATGCAAAAGGAATCATCTTCAGTTCTTTTTCGTACGAGGTTGTCTTCGAGTCTAGCAAACCCATCTATCTCCGGATGTTCTTTCGGAGTCCTACTCGTGAGAAGCCGATGTTGAACTTCATAACTGAAAAGGTCAAGGAATTCAAGCCAACCTATTATTACTCGAGCCCCTGGATGTATGGTCAGACAGAAGGAAAATTGTATTTCGATGACCCTTTTTTGGCATACCCTCTTAACAATATTTGGAGATGGGCATGCAATAATCAGCTTCCTTGGGATCTAGTTGCAGCCATGAAGGATAAGAAGTGGCCAGAAAACGAAGATTAAATCATCTATATCCTATTTTAGTATATATGTAAGCCCTCTTTTTTGCTTAATTTTCGATTATTTAACATAATTGTGATTATGTTAACTCCCAGGGGTTTGAAAGAGATAGTCAAAAGAAAGCGTGGAGAGGGCCTGAAGTGGCCCACAAAAGCTATATATTAGAATAAAACCTCACTAATTTTGAAGACAAAAGAGATATTAACTAACTAATTCTGTTCCAGCAGGGGCAATTATAATAATAAAAATATTATTACTATTTGTAGGGGCAGTGGTCTAGCTTGGTTATGACACCAGCCTAGGGCGTTGGTGGTCCTGGGTTCAAATCCCAGCTGCCCCATTTATTATTTGGGGCATAGTATATATCTCTCTCTTAATTTCACTCCTTACCCAGCTAATAAGCTATTAAAACTTAATTAAATTAACTTACGAATGAATTGCTGAATAAGTATACATTATTTACTTAATAATAGTATGATTTATATATAACTTATTTTCAATACATATGCTATGAAGCTTGAAGAGTTACTCTATAAACAAGAGATCCAAGACATACGTGCATTTAATAAAGATGTAATAGAAGCCATCGAAGAGATAGTTGAAAAATATCATCAGAGTATGTACGCGACAGATACTGCAAGAGGATTAGTAAATATAGCAATAAATACAAAAAATAAAGATGCGGTAATAGAATCATTAAAGACGATAGAAAAGTATGAAGGAAGGAATGCATTAGGTATATCATATAATACCTGGTGTATAGTAAATGGATTAGGAGATATCGCAGAGAGTACGAAAGATAAAGATAGGATTATCAAAACTGCTAAAATAATGTCTTTAGATGAGATAGTTGATTCTGCTAAAAATAAAACGTATATTGATAAATTAGTAAAAATCGCAGCATACACAGAAGATAAAGATGCAGTGATAGAATCATTAAAAATAATAGAAAAGTATGAAGGAGATAATACATGGACTATAATAGATGATACATGGCGTATAGAATACGGATTAGGAACTATTGCAGAGGGTACTAAGAATAAAGATGCGGTAATAGAATCATTAAAGACGATAGAAAAGTATGAAGGGAAGAGTGTATGGGGTATAACATACGGATTGGGAGATATCGCAGTAATTACAAAAGATCCAAATATTATTATCAAAACTGCTAAAATAATGTCTTTAGATGAGATAGTTGATTCTGCTAAAAATAAAACGTATATTGATAAATTAGTAAAAATCGCAGCATACACAGAAGATAAAGATGCAGTGATAGAATCAGCAAAGATAATAGGAAAGTATGAAGGAATGCGTGCATGGAGTATAGCAGACGGATTAGGAGATATTGCAGAGAGTACTAAGGATAAAGATGCAGTGATAGAATCATTAAAAATAATAGAAAAGTATGAAGAAATAGGTGCAGGGAATGTAGCAGACGGATTAGGAGGTATTGCAGGAATTACAAAAGATCCAAATATGATTATAAAAGCCACTAGAATAATGTCTTTAGATGAGATAGTTGATTCTGTGAAAAATAACATATATATTAGCAAATTAGTAAAAATCGCGGCATACACAGAAGATAAAGATGCAGTGATAGAATCAGCAAAGATAATAGAAAAGTATGAAGGAAGGGGTGCTGGGAATGTAGCATACGGATTAGGAGATATTGCAGAGAGTACTAAGAATAAAGATGCAGTGATAGAATCAGCAAAGATAATAGGAAAGTATGAAGAAGAGGGTGCAGAGAATATAGCATACGGATTAGGAGATATCGCAAAGAATACGAGAAACACAGATAGGATTATCAAAACTGCTAAGATAATGTCTTTAGATGAGATAGTTGATTCTGTGAAAAATAACATATATATTGACAAATTATTAAAAATCGCAGCATACACAGAAGATAAAGATGCAGTGATAGAATCAGCAAAGATAATAGGAAAGTATGAAGGAAGGGGTGCATGGAATATAGCAAATGGATTAGGGAGTATTGCAGAGAGTACTAAGGATAAAGATGCAGTGATAGAATCATTAAAAATAATAGAAAAGTATGAAAGAAGGGGTGCATGGCGTATAGCAGATGAATTAGGAACTATTGCAGAGAGTACTAAGGATAAAGATGCAGTGATAGAATCAGCAAAGACGATAGGAAAGTATGAAGAAGGGAATGTATTGGGTATAACATACGGATTAGGAGATATCGCAAAGAATACGAGAAACACAGATAGGATTATCAAAACTGCTAAGATAATGTCTTTAGATGAGATAGTTGATTCTGTGAAAAATAACATATATATTAGCAAATTAGTAAAAATCGCAGCATACACAGAAGATAAAGATGCAATGATAGAATCAGCAAAGATAATAGGAAAGTATGAAGAAATGCGTGCATGGAATATAGCAAATGGATTAGGGAGTATTGCAGAGAGTACTAAGGATAAAGATGCAGTGATAGAATCATTAAAAATAATAGAAAAGTATGAAAGAAGGGGTGCATGGCGTATAGCAGATGAATTAGGAACTATTGCAGAGAGTACTAAGGATAAAGATGCAGTGATAGAATCAGCAAAGACGATAGGAAAGTATGAAGAAGGGAATGTATTGGGTATAACATACGGATTAGGAGATATCGCAAAGAATACGAGAAACACAGATAGGATTATCAAAACTGCTAAGATAATGTCTTTAGATGAGATAGTTGATTCTGTGAAAAATAACATATATATTAGCAAATTAGTAAAAATCGCAGCATACACAGAAGATAAAGATGCAATGATAGAATCAGCAAAGATAATAGGAAAGTATGAAGAAATGCGTGCATTGAGTATAGCAGACGGATTAGGAAATATTGCAGAGAGTACTAAGAATAAAGATGCAGTGATAGAATCATTAAAGACGATAGAAAAGTATGAGGAGGATACTGCAAATGAAATAGCCTATGCATTAGGAAATATTGCAGAGGATACGAGAGACATAGATACATTAATGACTGCTTGCAAAATCACAAATCTAGCTGGAGCAGATGTATTTAATATACTTACAAGTAAAGACTTTTTTGCTATTAAGAATAAAAAGCTTGATGATTTAATAAATGATAAAGAAAGCTTTGATGCAGTAGTTGCCCATATAAAATCAGGCTTTGAGTTACCCATCCCAAACAAGGACAACATAATTAACTATAAAAAAGTAGCTTCAAAATATATTTCTGAGAGATATGGTATAAAGAGGGATTTAAACATAAACCAGATTCTCATGTTATTCTCCGTTGATAGCTCCAAAAGAGGAGGGTTATTTGATTTAATCAATAATTCTAGTGAAATTGGATTAAAGATGTATAATATAGCTACTAAAGAAACGAAAAGGTTAGAAGTGAATGATAAGCTCCCTTACCTTTCTATCATAGCTGTGACAGGATCCAGAGATAGTGCTATTAATAGAGAGGCTTATGATTATATATCTGAGATTGTAGGTGAAAAAGCTGTAAGGAAGGCAAGGAATGAATTTAATTCACATTACAAAAACAAAATACGAGAGATAGCATCATATGTAAAGAAAAATGAGATAGACAAAGCTATAGATTACCTTAAATCTACGAAAAATGAAGCAATAGAAGATGTATTGAGATATGCAGATTACAAAGATCTCGGTTTTACTAAAGGTAAGACAACACTGAGTGCTGTTGAAAGTAATAATCCATTGGATTACGACAATAGGGTGCAGATAGCATGTGTTTATCTTCCAAATGATTACTATGATGGGATATACAATTACTGCAGGAATTATTATTCAAGGGACAAAGACAAAGGCTTTGTTCTTGTAAGGTATAATATAGGAGGGAAGGCATTAGGAAGTGCGATATGCTATATGGAAAATAATACTTTTCTTGTTGATTCTGTTGAAGGTCATAGGACATTCAGAAAACCACAGATATTCAATGCTGTATACCAGGATTTAGTGGAAAGAGCCAGAGAGAAGGGCGCTGAAAAGGTAATCTTCAACGAAAATTGCATGAATGAAACACCGAATAAATTCATAGAATTTCTAGGTAATTCTGGACTTAAAAAGGGTAACGTAGACATGAAACTTAATACAGAAGGTTATCTTGAAGCTGAGAAAGAAAACGTAAAAGGATACATTATAGATCTATAACGTAAAAAATAAAATAATTTTAATATAATTTTTATCAACATTTAATAATACAAAAAAGCGTTTATACTAATAATTTTTATTATTGTTATAGGAAGGTGATAAACATGGAAAAATTAAAATTAAGTCAATACTTCTCTGAAATATATGAAGACGGAGAATATCCAAGATTTAAGGTTTTTATAGATGGCAAATGGGTTAAAACAAAAGATAAATTTGATTTGATAAGTAGCATTGATGAAAGTAAGATAGCTGAAATTGGATTAGTAAGTAAAGAGGATTTAGAGCTTGCATTAAAGTCTGCAGATGAAAATAAACATAAAATAAGAGACCTAGCAGCTATTGACCGTTTAGAGTTAATAAACAAAGTAAGAAAAGAGATAG
>JAJZWN010000032.1 GCA_021846695.1 Thermoplasmata archaeon | reverse complement strand
ATGCCCTTAAGGTCCGTGGCAATTCCAGAGGATATGAGAGCCAGCACATTAAACCTTATCAGGCTATTTGAATCCATCCTCGATATTACAGGTTCCAATTCTCCTGTTAGATATCCCTCTGCTACACGGAGCATCCCGGGTGAAGCTGCATAAATATATCCATACCCTTTTTTATCGTATTTGGGCCTTCCTGCCCTGCCTATCATCTGTTGAATTTCTATCCCTGATATTGGTTTGCTGTATCCATCAGAAAATCTTGTAATATCCCTTATTATGACTGTCCTGGCCGGGAGGTTTACACCTGCAGCAAGTGTTGGTGTCGCCGTCAATATTTTTATGTATCCCTGCTTGAATAATTTTTCAATCATGGTACGCTGGTCATTTGAAAGGCCTGCATGGTGGAACATTACACCATGGGCAACCATATTTGCCTGGGCTTCATTAAAAAGGTCAGGAGGTATTTCCAGTTTCTCGAAATCGTTCTGGAAATCAAAGAAATTAACCATACTCTGGGCATATTTTTCAGCATTTCTCCTGGAATTCCTGAATACCAGCGCCTGACCGCCCGATTCTATGCTTTCCTTAATAAGTGATACTTCATCATCCCTGCCAAGATGCTTTTTTTCACCATCAGTTATAAGATTGCCCTTGAATATTATCCCTGTTTCAAGGGGAACTGCCCTGAAATTGGAAACAACTGTTTCTGCATTCATCCACTCAGCAATTTCCTGAATATTGGAAACAGTTGCTGAGAGCCCTAGTAACAGGATTTCTGGATTGAGATACAGCAATGATGATATAACTGTTTCCAGCCGTGGCCCCCTTGAAGGGTCAGATATCATATGTATCTCGTCAATTATAACAAGCCCGAAATAGTTGAGGATATCCGGGTCCCTGTGCAACATGGAATCAGCTCTCTCCGATGTAGCTATAATAACATCGTAATTTTTAACGAATGATGGTGGAACATCGTAGTCGCCTATAGACATTGTAACCTTTACCCCAAGGTTTCTCAGTGACAGCAATTCGGAGAACTTTTCCATAGCCAGTGAACGGAGCGGAACAATATACATTGATTTCTTTCCTTTCAGATAAGTATCGTAAATAGAAATATACCCTATCAGGGTTTTTCCGGATGCAGTAGGTACGGAAACTATCACATTTTTATTTTCCCTTAATTTAGCAACGGCTTCTTCCTGGTGTTCATATAGAGTGAAATCATTGTTATCTGTAACTTTCAGGAATTCCGATGGGGTAATTTCACTTAACTTCATAATGGATTATGATAGTATGTTTTAAATAGCTATCTACATAAAAAAATTAAATCTATGTTTTCTGTAGACGGCTGTGTCATGAAACTTTCAACACAGATCATGAGAATGAGGCTATTATAATGACCAGAATAAACGCTATTATCATATAGATAATATAATATGATATTGAACTGTTCATAATTTTATAGGCTACAAGCCGGGCGAATTTTCTATACGATTTTGCTATATTTATCATTACAAGCCAGAAAATATCCACAGTTTCTACGCCATCTTCGCTGGTATATGATGTCCTGAGCACCCTTTTAAGTATGAGCCTTATATTGTTGGAATAGTTAAATGAGTTAAAATACTCATTATGTTCTATTCCTCCATTCCATCTTTTAGCAACCCTCACACGTGGCTTCCCGAACACGAGGTAAACTATCAGCGAAAATAATATAAGGAATATAAATATGTAAAGCGGTGTTATAAGCCCGAAATCGGCTGGCCCGAAACGCGATTCAATCATTAATCCCTTGAAAACCAGTACAGACGGTATTCCGGATATGTATTCATTTCCGATCAACAGGAATGATACAGCGAAAAGAAAGACAAGGATTAATCCCGTAGCAAGTATTGTATAATTCTCAAGATTCTTTCCGGATGTTTTCTTGTGGTTATCTGTAAAGTAAAACACCTTGAGCATGGCTGCAGTGGCAAAGCCCTCTCCCATAGCTATAAGGGAGCCTGCTATTATGGATGTTATGCCCAATGGGCCATAGAGGTAAGCTCCCATGAAGAAAGATTCCAGTATCATCCAGGTACCCAGCCCACCTAATGAGGGGAACAACCCGGAAAGGGATGAAAGTGCAAAAAACTTCCCGATCTGGTTTATTGTACTTTTCTCACCATTAACAGCACTGAAATATTCTACCCCGGTATGGCCGACAGTTATAAACAAACCGGTTTTGGCTATTGAATGTGCCATGGCAAAGATAGCTATGGATATGAGTATAAATTCCCTTAACACACTGTTGTCTACAGCTACAAATAAACCTATTGTTGCCATCAGTGCACCGTTATTTTCTATGGTGCTGAAACCGCCTAAGGACTTCATATTTTCCGATATATAAGCATATAATGCTCCGAATAGGACAGATATGACCCCTATTATTATAAATATAATTCCTATGTCTATTGAAACTACAGAAAGCAATGCAATTTTTACTATGCCATATACACCCATTAACGTCATTGTAGCACTGAATATTGCTGAAGTATTTGCCGGGGCGCTCCCGTGTGCAATGGGCAGCCATTCACTGATCATGAATGGGGTTAAACCCATTTTTGACATTGCACCTATGGCAAATATAAGCAATACTGTGTCGTTGGTAAGTTTTGAAAAGTCTAAAGTGCCGGTATAAACATATGAAATCACAGCAGCTGTAATTATTAAAACTGTGCTGATTTCAGAGAAAAACATGAATATATAAGCTTCCATATCATTCTTTTTGTTTACAGCTACTGTAACATATGCAGGAATAGACATGATTTCCCAGCCTGTTATGAATAAAAGGTAATTTGGGGAATAAAGTATAAGCATCATTCCAGCTATTGTCAATATGAATAATGGTGCCAGCCACCTGCCATACTTCTTTGAATATGATATGGAAAAAACTGAGGCTATTATCCACACGATTGCAGCAATAAGATAAAAGTATGTTATATAGTCATAAATCCTGAACGTGAATAAAAAGAACATTGCCGATGCTATGGCAGTGAGCAAATATCCGGCTGTCCTGTACTTTATGGAAATCAGGACCGATAAAAATACAAGGATTAACGGTAAATAGTACAGTATCATCTTTTACCCCTCGCCTTTATTATCGCGTTTATTATAGAAGCAGGTGTGGGTGGGCATCCTGCAACTTCTATATCATATTTATCCATTGCCCTGCTGCCAATAATTCCTCCGGAGAGTGCACATGCCCCTATTCCTATGACTATTTTAGGGGAAGGCATAGCATCATAAGCCTCCTTTAAAACAGCTTCCATGCCATCTGTGTACACTCCCATAACAACAAGTGCATCAGCATGCCTCGGTGTATTTGACATAAAAATCTTAAATCTGTTTGTATCATACTGCGGGGAAAATAATGTTGTAAACTCAACATTGCAGGCTCCACATGTACCGGAATCTATAGGATATAAATACAGGGATTTTTCAAATATGTGTGGTGTTTCCCTATTAACTGTGAAAGTTGTCTGTTTTCCTGTGGGTTTTAGATCACATTCCCTGCAGAATATACATCTGTTCATGTCCCATTTCCCATTCTCCAGGGCATCTGTAGGGCAATCATAATCGCTCTTCCCATCAAGGAACGATGGCTGTTCAACCCTATAGCCCTCAAGCTCTTCCGTCTTTATTCTATTTTTTACCCCCTTGAGGAACCAGTTCATATAAAATTCACCTCCAGTTCAGAAATCCATATGCCAAAACTTTCCCACACAAAGAAGAAATCTGTGAATATATTGTTATTTTTCAAAGCTTCCCTGAACAGCCTTAAATTAAGGTATGAAGGCGAAACCATCTGGATATCATTTAATTTCCCATTTTCTATATTTACATAATAAAAAATATCGCCTGCAGGGGATTCTATACGGGCAGACCCCTTCCCTGAACCTGTTAATTCATTTTTTGTCCGTGTTTTAATATTCTTAACGCCATATGAATCTATAATATTTATCGCTTCAAATACCTCTTCTGATCTTACAACTAACCGGGAGAACGAGTCTGCTCCAGATTCTGTTACCGGTGTAAAATTTCTATAATCCAGCGATTTTGAATCTTTTCTTGCATCAAATTTAAATCCGGCTGCCCTGGCGGCTGGCCCTGTTGAATTCTCATTTTTAACGATTCCATTTTCCTGGATCCTATCAAGGAATATCTTGGAGGATAACAATCCATCATAAATATCACGGAACTGTTTTTCAATGGCATTTAATTTTATTGTTGAAAAATCTCCTGATACTGTTCCAAAACCATTAACAGAAAAAAAGTATCTATGGCCGAATGCCCTGGATATAATCCGTGCTACCTCTTCCCTGAGATATAGGAGCTGTTTTTCAGGAACAGCAAATCCAGCTGATTCGCACATGCCCTTTATAACATCTATATTTGATCTTATGCGCTCCAGTTCAAGTTCCACTATTCTCATGTCATTTAATTCAGAATTTTCGATGCCCAGTGCCTCTTCTACTGCCAGAATGTATCCTATGCTATTGGATGCGGCATGGAATCCATTTATCCTCTCAACTTTAAGCAATGCACGTGAAACCGGGTCTCCGAGAATTTTTAAATCGCGCTTTTTGTATTCAGGATGTATTATCACATCCCTTATTGTTTCCCCTGGAGTAAGCAGGCTGAAATTTACTGATTCCCTGAGCCCTCCTGCCGATGGACCATAATTAAAATAGATTTCCCCTGGATTTTTATCCGCAAATTGGTCTGTGTTTTCAACTGCCGGAGCTATTGAAGAGGCATATACGTCGTAGTTTTTGCTCCTTCCTATATAACGCCCTGAACTTTCTCCAAACTTATAATATTGCATGATACACCACCAGAAATACCACTCCAATAAATATTGACAATATGGCGGCTATGAGTGGCAAGGCCGTATTAATTCCAGACTGGCTGTACTCAGATTTTCCCCTGAAAATCATTTTTGAAACATTAAAATTAATTGATACAAATGCCAGGAATAATGATAAAACTATTATGACAAACTGGGCATAGAAGTGGATTGTAAACACGGAATACAGTATGAGGAACTCACCGAAGAACGTTCCGAAGGGAGGAGTTCCGGTTACTGCAAAGGATGATAAAAGCATGGAAGCTGCACTGGATCTGTTCCTTATTAATCCTGATACGCCATCGATTGATTTTGTTCCAGACATTTCATATACATTTCCGGATGAATAGAAAGCCCCCGCTTTGCCAAAACTATGGGCAAGCAGCAGGAGAAGTGAACCTATAAGCCCGGTTATTGTAAAAGTACTGAAACCTATCAACGCTATATTCATATTTTCCATTGTAGAATAGGCAAACATCCTCTTGTAATTTTTCTGGTATCCAAGGAATATAGCTGCAAACAGTACCGATATTGTTCCAGCCCATACAAAGAGTTCCCTCATGGGAAATATTTCATAAATCCTGTATAATACATAAAGAGCAACGGGCAACAGCACACCTGAAAACATTGCACTGACAGGTGCCGGGGCTTCGCTATGGGCATCGGGAAGCCATGTATGTACCGGAAATACGCCTACTTTTGTACCGAACCCAACGAGGGCTATTGCAACTGCAAGCCTTACAGCTATTGTATCCTTTGCCCCATAGGCTAATATGGTTGTAATTGTAAGCGTTCCAAATGAATAATAAATAAGTATTACAGATATAAACGCAAATGTGACGCCTGCGGATACAATAATAATATATCTCCATGTGGCTTCAAGTGAAATATCTGATTTTTCAGTGATAAGAAGCAATGCAGAGGATATTGTTGTTGTCTCTATCCCCACCCACATAAATCCGTAATTATTTACCATGAGTGCAAATTCCATTGCAACATAAAAGAATCCCATAAGCATGTAATAAACGTTTTCTGAAATCCCTTTATTCTTTATGTTATGCACATATTTCACGGAATATATCAGGGACATAAGATATACTGAACTTACCATTAAAATGAATATATATGTGATATGGTCTATAAAGAAGAATCCAGATGGAGCCATATTAAAGTACAATGGAATCAGCAATACCATCTCTATGATTGCACCTATTATGCTTGCCTCCTTTATCTTTTTAAAGTAAGCCATAGATATAAGCGGTATTGCCAGTATAAGAATTTCATAAATCATCCTCTCAACTCCTCCACAGGCTTATGCTCTGTTTTTTCAATGCTAATTATGGAAAATATAACAACAAGTACCAGCACATCAAGAAATACGCTGCTCTCAATTATAATTGGAACCGGCAGTATGAATGTACCGAGAAGTATCAGGGAATTTTCCTCTTCAATGTATCCAAGTATCTGGGCCACCGTCCTTCTCCTTGAAGCTATTACGAAGAGCCCCTGGAAGAAAAGTAGAAGAGGAAACAGGATTATATCACTGTCAGGAAATATGTGCGACCTTATATGTATAAATGATATGGAATAGACAATGAATATTGAAATTACTATAAATGCCAGGTCAATCAGCAAATAATATGTAGTAGGCAGCTTTGATTCGTAGAGATAATTCTTGTTCTTCGGTATCTTTGACACCAGGAAATATGTAACAAGTACAGTCCTGAGCAGAATAACCAGTGCACCCAGTATGAAGAATGTATACTGTCTCAATACAATTCCAAGGAGGAATGCAATTAATGCAATAATAAATGACTGGAATGCCTGGGTTAATACCATGGACCTCAGGTATTTATTGGACTGGATATAAAATCCGGTGACAACAATCAGTGCAGCAAGGAGATAAATAAATGTGTATATTATATTCATGTGATCACCTCTGTGAGTATCAGGAACAGAATGGAAAAGGTGAATGCAACAGCAAGGTAATCAATAACCCTGAATAGCCTGAGTTTTGCCAGTGATGTATCTATTACAAGCACGATTACTATTAATAATAGCCATTTCCCAATCATGGTAAGGGCATTTAAAAAGAATAGGGGAAATGTGTTAAACATCCCCCATGGTATCAGGAATACATTTATCAGCACAGAGCCCAGCAGGTAGGTTTTCATATAGGAAGACCATTTATTTATCGCCAGTGCTTTTCCGCTGTATTCATAATCAATTCCAGAATCGATCATTCCCATTTCCTGGTTTCCTTCGCTCTGTGTTGGCATTTTTCCAAATTCATAGAGGAAAACCATAAAGAATGCAAAGATTGCAAAAATATGTACCAGAGTGAGATTTGAAAGTGGATGTGATATTAAATAATGGTTTGTTGTATAGGGATTGTTTGTCCCGCTTATCAGTGCAACTGCAAAGAATACTGTTATTAATGTGCCCTCTCCAAAGAAATTAAAGGACATGAGCCTCGATGCACCCATGGATGAGAAGTTGCTTCCGGAATCCAAAGTGCCTATAATTTTTACGAAAGCGGCAAGGGAAAATAATATGGCACCGGCGAAAAAATCACCCGATGCAGTGAAT
This sequence comes from Thermoplasmata archaeon, assembly GCA_021846695.1. Next base: position 6,411 of record JAJZWN010000032.1, on the reverse strand, counting down.
ATTATTGGCTCTGTCATAAATACGGGTATAATCAGTGCAATCAGGGAATATATACCAAAGGCAATATATGGGGAATATAGAAAGAATCTGGAGGAATTTTCAGTAACTATAGTTTCCTTTTTAAGCAGCTTGAATAAATCATAATAGGGCTGAAATATGCTAGGGCCTTTTCTTGATTCAATATTGGCTTTTAATTTTTCAAATATACCAATTGCAAGTGGCGAAAATAACACAACGAATAGGTACTGCGATAGCGTCTCCATGATCAATATTAACATATGTATCACCAGTAGGCGTCATCAGCGCACTGCAATTTGGAGACGTCATTCCACACCTTAATCGTTTATCTATATTTAAATTTTATTTTGAAAAATTAATTATATGTAACGGATTACGGCATATTGAAAACTAATTATCGTGGTTATATGCATTGTGTTTTGAATATTGTACGGATGTAATAGGATTATTATACACACACTGTTTTTTTCTGTGATCAGGAATATCAAGAACAGTTAAATAATAAAATTGACTTTACTTTTATGAAGTTTGCCGTACTTATAGGATGGAACGGTTCCGTTATCCAGTCATTTTTACACGCAGGTGAGGAAACAGGCAATGAAATAAAAATAAAATATCCAAGGCTTGATCCTGTAGATAAGGAATTTATAGACTTTGTTAGAGATGCCGATGCTGTATTCATCCATCATTTTTCCGGTGAAAATATTTACAGCAATATTCTTGAAGACATAGAAAGCGTCATTAAGGGGAAGAAGAATGTAATAGCCATTGACCCGATACTGAGCAATTATTCAACGGTGAGCAAATTTGTCGAAGAAAAAGTATCAAATTACTATTTCTACGGTGGCTATGAAAATATTAAGAATATGGTATTATTCATTGAAAACACCATAACCCCCCGGCATTATGAAGAGCCGGTTGAGATGCCATTTTCCGGAATCTATGAATATGGAAATACTGAGTTTCCTAAGAAGGTAGGAATATTATTTTACCGGACAGCATGGGTAGACAGGGACACAAAAATAATACAGTACATTATAGATAATTTAAATAATAATAAAATTTCTGCAATACCGGTGTTCACAAACGGCTTTGGTGACCGGTCAAGGGGAATAATGAGTGCTGAAGAATGCATAAATACATATTTCTACAGCGATGGGAAGCCAGTTGTTGATGCAGTTATAAATCTATTATCGTTCTCCCTAATCAAGAAGGAGGATAAAAGTACACTGATGAATCTGGGTGTTCCTGTATTTCAGGGTTTAATATATTATTATAAAGAGGAAAAGGAATGGCTTGATTCTTCCGGGCTGGACGTTGTATCAACTATTATGAGCGCAATGCTTCCTGAAATGGATGGGACTATTGAGCCTGTACTTATCGGCGTTATTAAGAAAATTTATGACAGGGGCACCATATACAGGGAACTCGTCCCCGTCAAGGAACAGGCACAATACATGATTAACAGGATCCGGAAATGGGTCAACCTGCGCTATATGAAAAATTCTGAGAAAAAGATAGCTATTATACTGCATTCAGGTTCATCTTTCAAGGATCTGGAAGCCAATATCGGTACAGCAACAGGGCTTGACACACTTAATTCAGTATCCAGCATAATGTCATTACTGCGTGAGAATGGATATAATATGGATTACCTGCCGGAGAACGGCGAATCTCTTATTAAAACAATAATGGAGAAAAAGGCAATACCTGAAGGAAAGTGGACGCCTGTTGAAGAAATAATAAATAAGGGCGGATCCGTCTATGGAATGCCAGTAAAAGAGTATATGAAATTTTTCCGCGAATTGCCAGAGGATTCGCAGGATATGATAATCAAGCGCTGGGGGGAACTTAACACTGAAAGGGACTACATGCTCCTTAACGGTACCATGCATATTCCCGGGATCATATCAGGGAATATTTTTATAGGCATACAGCCAAAGAGAATTACATTTGCTGACAATGATAATAGCATCAGGTCAATACATGACTCCCTGACGCCGGTTACCCATTACTGGCTTGCATTTTATAAATGGATCCAGGAAATTTTCAGGGCAGATGCAATAATACATGTTGGAACACATGGAACACTGGAATTCACGCCGGGGAAAGGCCTCGGGCTATCACCATCAGATTTTCCGGAGATTTCTATCGGTGAGATTCCAAATCTATACCTTTATTCCACAAATGTTCCCGGAGAAGGGATAATAGCTAAAAGGAGAAGCTATGCAGTCCTTCTTGATTATATTACTCCGCCAACAGCCTACGATGATGTTCCCGATGATATAAAGGAGCTAGAAGACCTCATAGATGATTATGAGGAAACAGAAAAGGCAGAGAATACATCAAGGGAAACCATGATCCTTGAGAAAATCCAGAAGATTTCAGATAAAATTGGCTTATCCATAGATTTTAAGGATGCACATAAAGCTACGCATGAAATTGAACACCGCCTCAATCTCTTCAAGGATTCCATAATCAGCAAGGGATTATATATCTACGGAAAAGATATTGACAAAGATGATTTAAAGGATTACGTTACAACTGCCACACGTTTTGACGAGTCATTATCCAAAAAATATGGCAAGGAAGAAGCTGAAAATCAAATAATGGCCTATTTAAATGAGGGTACACCAATTCCCGAACTCGAAACCGGAATAATAGAAAAACTAAAGTTTTCGCCTGAAAACGAAAAGAACAATCTCCTGATGGCATTGAATGGCAAATTTATAGAACCCGGAGTTTCCGGGTCGCTCACCAGGGGAAGGTATGATGTATTGCCGTCAGGCAGGAATTTTTATGCCGTTGATCCGTTCAAGATACCCAGCCATTCAGCATGGCAGGTTGGTGTAATACTGGCAAACAAACTCATTGAAAATGAATACAAAAAAAATAATAAATTTCCGGAAACCATTGGATTTGTTCTCTGGTCTACCGATGCATACAGGTCAGATGGGGAATTGATATCCCAGATACTCTATACAATTGGTGTAGAACCTGTGTGGCAGGAAGGGACAAAGAAGGTAAAGGATGTTAAGCCAATACCCCTGGATGTCCTTAAAAGGCCCAGAATCGACGTTGTGGTAGAATCCAGTGGCATTGTAAGGGACAATCTTTTCAATATAATAGAATTAATAGATCTGGCAATAAAAAAGGTATCTGAACTGGATGAAGATGATGATGTAAATTTCATTGTCAAGCACCATAAGAAATACGGGCACCTTGATAGAATATTTTCTTCGAAGCCCGGTTCCTACGGTTCCGGAGTTAACAATGCAATAGAATCATCAAAATGGGAAAATGAGAATGACCTTGCGGATGTATTTACGGAATGGATGGGATATTCATATGGCAAAAACAACTTTGGAAGAGAATCAAAGGATGAGCTGCTTTCAATCTCTAAGGATATAGAAACTATAATACATAAAAGGGAAATCGATGAGATAGACATAAACGACGATTCGTGCAATTATTCCTATGCAGGCGGCTTCTATCTTATGGCGAAGAAAAGCGGCTCAAAGCCATCGCTTATGTTTGAAGACACATTTAATCCCAATAAGCCACAGGTACGGACAATGAAAGAGGAAATAGAACGTACTGCTATTGGGAAATTGTTGAATGAAAAATGGATTGAAGCACAGAAAAATTTCGGCTATAGGGGCGCTACAGAAATGCTGAAAAAGATCGAGCATCTATACGGCTGGGGCGCTACTACCGGAATGGTGAACGACAATATTTTCAATAATATAGCTAATAAATTTGTACTTGACAGGGAAATGAAGGAGTGGTTCAAAAAAGAAAATCCATGGGCCCTTTCAGAAATTACCTCAAGAATGATAGAGGCATATAAGCGGGATATATGGCATGCCAGCGATAGCATGAAGGAACAGCTTGAGGAAGAGTACATGGAAATAGAGGGTGAAAACGAATGAGGACATATCCATTTCCTTTTTCTGCCATAGTCGATAACGAAGACATAAAACTCGGGCTTATTGTAAATGCAATAGATAGCAATATTGGCGGTTTACTCATAACAGGCCCAAAGGGTATAGCCAAATCAACAATGGTGCGTGCACTGTCATCCATACTTCCGGAAGTTAAGGCGGTCAAGGGATGCAGGTTCCACTGCGACCCTGATGGCGATCTGTGTGACGAATGCCTGGAAGCCAAGAAAAAAGGAGAACTTAAAACTGAAAATATGAAGATAAGGATAATAAATCTGCCCAATAGCACCACCCTTGACCGTGTTGTCGGGTCACTTGACATATCCCATGCTATAAAAGGCGAATCTGTTCTCCGTGAAGGTTTGATAGGCGAAGCAAACAGGGGAATATTGTATATAGATGAGGTAAACCTCCTTGATGATTCTATCGTGGATTCAATACTTGATTCAGCTGCTTCCGGGATAAATATTGTTGAAAGGGAGGGGGTATCTTACACACACCCTGCCAGATTCATCCTTGTAGGCACAATGAATCCTGAAGAGGGAGAACTCAGGCCACAATTGCTTGACCGTTTTGGCATCTCTGTTGAAGGAAAAATGCCAGAATCTCCGGAAACACTTCTTGATATAGCTGATCGGGTTGAAGAATTTGACAGTGATAGGGAAAGCTTTATAGAAAAGTTCAGGGCTCCGGATCGTGAAATTCAGTTAAAGATAGTTAACGCAAGAAAACTGTTGCCTTATGTGAAGATAAAAAGGGAATACAGGGTTTTTATAGCAGATTTAGTGATCAAAAATTCCCTGAGCAACAGGGCCATGATAAGCACTGTAAAAACTGCAAAGGCAATAGCTGCATATTATGGAAGAACAGAAGTCAATGAAGATGATCTGAAGAAGGCACTGCAATTTGCCCTTAACCACAGGATGAAGGAAAAAGGGAAGAGCAGGCCAGATTATAATTTTAATGACCCGGGCAATAATGGAGATAACACAGATGATAACCAGGAACAGGATTCTGCCAGCAATCAGTCCACTCCCACGGATCAAAAGAATCATGAAGCAGGGAGAAATGGAGAGGAGAAGCAGCAGAAGCAGAAGGAAAACAGGGAAAGCACAGTCCATAATCTTGAAGTAAATCCCGGCAAAAAAATAGAAACAAAAAAATCAGGGCGTAGCGGAAGAGCAAAGCAATTCAGGCATAGAGGCAGGAAATCAGGAACCTACATGGATATAAGGCATTCACTTCTGAATACATGGAGTTCGGGCTTCAGAATGATAAATGAGAAAACCATTGTTATGAAAGATTCCTACTCAAAAGGCTCAATTCCATTTATAATAGCCATAGACTCGAGCAGGTCAATGAATTTCAGTTCAAGAATTGAAATCGCCAGAGAATTTTCAGATATGCTGCTCAAAAAATTGTATATTATGAGAAGCAGAGTTGCACTTATAAAATTTGCAGGCGAGCGATCGGAAGTATTAATGAATTTTTCAAGGAATTTTACGGCGTTGAAAAACATTATCGATAATATTTCCAGTGGCGGAAAGACCCCACTGTACGATGCCCTTGAGAATATATATAAATTATCTTCGTATGAAAAATTAAAAACGGTATCACTTCTGGTAACGGACGGAAGGGGAAATGTGTTTCCAGGAAATGCAAGGGAAAACCTGATGGAAATATCTAAGAAAATTAAGCCATTGTCAAGTATGTACATAATCGATAAAAATGACAATAAATTTCTTCCAACATATAACGGTATAATATCATCATACGCAGGGGCAAAAATAATAAATAATATAGAAAATATAAAAATAAATTAATATTCTATGTACCCGGACGCGGAATCCTCCAGAGACATTTTCTCTGATTCTTTGGATTTGTAGATAACTCCAAGGGCAATAAGAATAAAAATCAGGGTAAATACAGGATAAAGTACATAAGACACACTGCCAAGGAGGTCAGATGCGTATGGAGCAGGCCCTCCTATGAATGAATTGCCATACTGGTAGCTGGCTGAGTTCCCTGAATACCTTACATTCGTGGGAAAAATTTCTGAAATCATTGCACCTAAAGGTGAATAGCTGAGACCATGCGCAATTGCAAACAGGGAAAGGAAAACTACAAAATACCCGAAGCCAACCAGGTAGATGGAAGGGAATAAAACAATCAGTGCAAGTATATTGGCACCGGCTATAATTGCCCTTCTTCCACGTTTATCCGACAACTGCCCGCCTACAAATACAAAAATTACGTCAATGATCCCAAATAATGCAGTACCTATCAGCCCATCAAAAACCGATATCTTATTCAGTGATTCGAAGAGAACAGGAAGAAGTGATATTGCAAAGTAGAAAAAGTTGCCGGAGGAACCTGCAAGTAGTGTACCTGCAATTATCTTCTTCCAGTGTCTGGTAAACAACTCTTTCTCGGGCGATTTTAGAATCCT
>JAJZWN010000031.1:8169-14191 GCA_021846695.1 Thermoplasmata archaeon | reverse complement strand
GGGTACTCTCCAGACCCAAGGTGTACAATCTGGTCGCCGCTGTACTCATTTAAAGGGTCTATGATGTATATTATTGAGGAATCATCTACAGCGTCAAGCAGCATTTCAGTGAAATAGGATTTGCCTGATCCTGTCTCACCTGTTATTGCTATATTATAGGATGAATTTCTGAACAGGTTCAGGTATACTGTTTTACCTGTAATTACATTGATACCCAGGGGCTCCATGCGGGACTCCGGTATGGCTGTGAAACCGCACGGGAAAATTGAAGAGAGCGATTCAGCATCCATCATATATTTTTTGCCATGTGATGAATATGCCAGAGGATCAAATGATTCTCTTCCGAAAAAATTAAATGGCTTAATTTTGAAGCCTGTGGATTCCATAACCCTGAAAAACTGCTCACTGTTTCTCCTGAGTTCAGCAGGATGGTCCGAGAACAATGAAAATCTGATGGAAACATTATAAAGCTTATCCTGCCTGGACATGGTTTCAAGTGAATTTATCTGCTTTTTCAGCAGAGATGCATAATGCCCTGTCTTTGTGTATGAAAGCTCTGCCTTTCTGGAGGCAATCAGCCGCTTCAGAAACAAACCGTTTTTCATAAGTGGTTTTACATCTATATCCAATTCCACCATGAACCCAAGTTTTTCTATTATAGACTGGTAGAGATAGTCTCCTGAATACTCCATATCTACAATATCATAGCATGACCCGTAAAATCCGTCCTTTTTAAAGTAATTTGAGAAGGTTTTTACATTTCCAGGGAAGATTGATGAAACAGTGTCCTCATTATCAACCAGCCTTGCATGAACTCCTCCTCCCGAAATAAATGCAGTTATATTTTCCCTTATCGTGTCCACAGCACTGTTGAAATTTCCTGCATTAGCCTTTAATAATACAAATGTTCTGTAATATATGGAATTCTCATGTTCCTCCGGTTTTGATACAATAGTGTAACTGCATGTAAGTTTTTCCAGGACACGGGCTATGCCCAGAATCTTTACATTCTTGGCGCTGTCGGTGTACAGTTCCGTGTTTTCTATCTCAAGGGCAGTGAATGCAAATTTCCCGGAAATTCCATACAGTTCAATATTTCTGATAAATTTTATTCTGTATGCTGAACCATGAAAGTATAATTTCCTTATTAAGTACACATTTTCCGGGTCGAACCTCAGAATGCCCATGATGGTGAAATAGGCCGCTCCTGTTATTAGTGCAGCAAGGAGCGATAGGGTAAAAATAGTAGCTATTATGGATACTCCGGCAATAATTATGATAAATTTTTCCAGTGATAATCCATAAATATAGGATTTGAAATTATATACGTTGGAAGGTACCTTAATGGATATCACCACCGGTGTCAGTTATCCCGGGAATAAGATCCTCTGAGATGTCAGGGATTGTAGTTTCCATGGTAAAATTTCCGTTTAGCATGGATTCTGGGGTAATACCCTCCATGGATGAGGATATATCTGACATGATTGCATCCGATTCCAGAAAGTTAAAGCTACCCTGAAAGTACCTGTATATCTCTGTAACAAAAAACAGGGGTGCTGTGGCCGCTACGTATATCAGCCCAATATCCAGGAATGGATTGTTAAACATACCAACCAGATACAGTATTATCACGGTAAAAAATGGAAAGAAGGCGATTTCAAAAAATATCCTGTAAAACTTGATTACGTGCTTCTCACTACCCGGAATCATGAAAAGTATGGATGCCACGGGGATAAACAGTATAAAGAAAAATATAAGGGCCTGCCTTATTATCAGTATGCCGAAAAGAAGCATGATTGCAAGTATGTAAGAACCGTTTAGCAGTATTGATATAAGGGTATTTTCGGGCGAAAGCCCAGATATTACAGTACTGTACCAGTCAGGTTTCAGTGTATACACAGCCTTATAAAAAGCCAGCGATATCTCCAGGAATAAAACAGAAATCCTGTAGGACTCTATAAAAAGCACAGAAGAAACAGCCATCTTAATTATAAGCCTTGTTGCCGGGTATGGCTTGATGAGCGAATTATATACAAGCATGATTACTGATGAAAATATCATGACGGCAACAACAATGTCTGTATAAATGCTGTTAAACAGATAATGGTAAAATGACAGAAAGGCTGGGTTTCCATTTATAAACTGGATATACGAATATCTGGGATCAAGGCCATAATTTACAGTAAGATGCCAGAGGATTACCACGGATGGCCTTGCAAGATCAACAAAGGCTTCTGCAAGTTCTTTCAGGATTATTTCTACACTCATGCTTTCCCGGTAACCACATAATTAAATACTGCAAACAGGACACCGCTTACAGCCAGAATATAAATGATAGTTCCTATAGTGGCATTTTTCAACCTTTCCCTTGCCATGTACTTTTTATTTTCATCAGTGCTAAAGAAGCTCAGTGCAACCGGGATCCATAAAAGTGTAATCAATACAGCAGAAATAGATATGGCTATGTCATCAATTCTGCCCAGCATTGTGTTTATGGATGCTATTACATATTCAAATAACATTTTTGGTAATGGAAAGGCAGTATAAAATATTATTTATAACAAAGTAAATATAATATGCATTTATTATATATTTAAAACAGTTTTTTCTGCCTTTCCCCCAGTGTTGCAACGTTTTCAGAGAGCCCGATCCTGTTTCTGATATATTTCAATGTTTCAGGTGAGAATCCTTCATAATGGTTATTTGCATAAATGTAAATAGTGTCCATGCCGTGACTGTTTTCAAGGATTTTTTCAGTCCAGAGGTCTATCTCTTTACGGCGGTTGATTCTCATCTCTCCCAGCATGTTTTTACTCAGCGATTTATTCCCAAGGAATCTTATGTATAGGCTCCTGGTAGTTTTGGCCTCGGGCGGCCGGATATAATCCAGCACAGGCCATGCCATGGTTATATTGAATTTTTTTAGCAGTGAATATATATCGTCCCTGAACCATGATGGATGCCTGAATTCGATGGCGAACTTCATATCTCCAGGGAGGGTTTCAAGAAAATTTTCAAGTATTGCTATGCTGTATGTGAAATCAGGGGGCAGCTGGATAAGGGTCATTCCGAGTTTTTCCCTGAGCAATGAAATGTTGCTGATAAAGAAATCCAGGTCTTTTTCGCAGTTCTCCAGTCTATATTCGTGGGTTATTATCCTGGGCATCTTCGGTGAAAACAGAAAGCCCTCTGGAACAGAACTGTACCACTTGTTTACAGTATCCGGGCCCTGTGCAGCATAGAAGGTTGAATCTATTTCAACTGTATCAAACAGTTTTGAGTAAATCTTCAAAAAATTGCCTGGGGCTTCACGGAAATCATATATTTTTCCACGCCAGAACTCATAACTCCATCCTGAGCACCCTGTCCTGTATTCCATATATCAATAATTCCGCAACATATAATAAACTTATAGAGGCATCATTTTAATAATTGGATGATGTTATCTCATAGCTGTCGCAACAACGTTTGTGTAAAAGGCTATTTTCCTGGATTGGGTACTGCCCGGCCTGCCGTTCTGGTTTGCTTCTTCCCTCACAAAGGAAGGTTTTCCGAAAACCTTAACAGGCAGTGCGTCCGATGCGTTGAAATTCATTGCATATTTTCCCTTTACAGACACCACAACCCTCCCAAGTTCCATAAAATCATCTGCAGTAAAATTATGCACATACCAGTTTTTTCCAGGATAAGGCGGGTCCAGATAAAAAAATGTTTCAGGCGAATCGTACTTTTCCATTATGCTCCTGAAATCCATATTTTCTATTTTCATCCTGTCAATGGCATGCGATGCTTTAATCAGGTTGGAGACGTTTTTCCGGTAGTTCCCGAAAAGCGATTTGTCTTTTTTCCCATAGGTTTCCCCCATTCCGCCGAAACCGGTGTTGAAATTGAAGAAAATTGAAAATGCCCTTTCAATCTCTGGATTTTCAGCATCCATAACTATCCTCCCATCATAGTAATCGAAGAATAGCTTGCGATCCATTGCAAGGGCATTGGCAGCCCTGTAGAACTGGGCAAAATGCTTTTGCAGTGCAGTGAAAAGCGTATAAAGGTCCCTGTTCAGGTCATTATAAATTATATTTCTGGAATCCATATTCATGGATACAGAACCTGAACCTCCGAAAACATCCACAAATGTTCTGCATCCGGACCTATTATAAAGTGCCTGGATATCTTTAATAACACTGGTTTTTGATCCCGGGTATTTCATTATCCTGTTCATTTTCAACTGATAAACCATATGCTTCCTTAATATATAAGAAAAACCAAAAATTAATTAAATCCATTTCCAAATTTTTATATACTGCAAGCACTTTAATTCCTATGGATGACACATATTCTTACATATCCAACATTTATGGGAAGAACCATTACGATATAGACCTTCCGTTCCAGGAAATAGTTGAATTTTATGCCGGAAAAAGGCTGAATCTCAGCCCACTGGGAGCCTATGCTGGAAAACAGCTTTATGAAATTACCGATTATATAGATAAAATATCACCACCAGTGCTAAAAATGTGGGGAATTGACGGGGAAAGAATAGATAGTGTTCTTATAAATTCTGTGGAAAAGCATACGCTTGATAAACTCATAAAAGAGTTCGGGATAAACAGGCCATATTTCCATGGAAAATCTATACTGGATCATTATGCCATGGGCTATCTTGTGGCAGATCCCGGCATTTACTGTATAATTACGCTAACACATCAGACAGCATATGCACTGCACAAGTATGCCCCTGATAATTTCAGGGATTACGTTTCAGGATTAATCGGGGACTCCCGTGATTTGTTACTTGGTGCAACATGGTTTACAGAAATACAGGGTGGCAGTGATCTCGGAGCAAATAAAACAGTAGCAGAACCGGGAAATAATTTATGGTACCTGACAGGCGATAAATATTTTGCCAGCAACGCCGGCCTTGCCGATGTATCACTCACATCTGCCTTTCATAACAATAACCATGGGGCTAAGGGATTATCTTTGTTTGTACTTCCAAGGAGGAATGGCGAAGGCAATTTAAACTATAGAATAAGAAGACTCAAAGAAAAAAGTGCCACAAAGAGTGTTCCATCCGGGGAAGTGGAACTGGAAAATTCAGAGGCGCAGATGCTTGGCGATGCTGGAAAGGCAATTTACTATATAACAGAAGACCTTATGGTTTCAAGGCTCGACAATGCTGCAGCGGCATGCGGAATTGCAAGAAAGGCATATCTGGAAGCGTATTATTATTCAATGAAGAGGAAAACATTTGGATCCCTGCTATTAGATCATCCCGGCATAAAAAGGGATTTACTGGACATGGAAATACTTCTTGAGGGTTCAATTGCATTGACATTTAAAACCATTGATCTTTTCAATAAGTCCATAAAATCAAAACCGCCATATGATGATGATTATAATTATACCAGGCTGATGACCCATATCGTAAAAAATATCACGGCAGAATCTTCTTCAATAATAACCCAAATGGCCACAGAGCTTCACGGTGGAATAGGTTTTCTGTCGGAATTTCCCATAGAGCGCTGGCACAGGGAAGCCCTGATAACGCCCATATGGGAAGGTGCAAGCAACATTCAGGCACTTGACATGCTGGAAGCAATCATGAAGAAAAAAGCGCATATTAAAATGCTATTGGACTTCCAGAAAACTGTTTCAGAAACCAGGGATGGTAGAGAAATTGCAGATTCATGCTATAATCTTATTAGGGAAAGTATAGACAAAATACTTTCTATGGACTCTACTGAAGCACAGTTCCATGCTAAGTACCTAATGGATATAATGGGAAATTCCATGGCATCAATACTGCTCCTGCATATAGGCAACAAAACAGGAAATGAGGATTTTATAAAAGCCGGCAAACTCTACTTTAAACGGTATGTAAAAAAGGAGGATTACGATATGGATACAATGCAATCTTCAGAATCCATGATACACGTTGAAAGGCAGGAAAGGAGCCTGAGAAATTAGGTGGCAATATGGGAGAAGGATTTACTGTAATTAAAACTTTAAGACGTGCATC
>JAJZWN010000031.1:2326-7331 GCA_021846695.1 Thermoplasmata archaeon | reverse complement strand
CACATCAAATTCTCTACCATATATGGAGGGACAGATATGCTGGCAACATCCATATCTATGGGGAAAGAAGAAGATATAGAGTCATTGCGCTCTGTAACACACCCTGTTCCCATGGTTAGCGTATCTGTAAGAGATGGTTCAGGGAACATCCTGGGAAATAATATCATAGGGGAATTATGGATAAATGCTCCCTGGCTGCCGGGCAAATACCTCAACAGAAAGGATGGAAATGAATATGAAGGCGGATGGTTTAAAACCGGCGATGTTGCACTTTTGACAGAGGATGGAGGAATTAAAATACTGGATAGAATTAAGGACGTGGTTAAAAGTGGCGGTGAATGGATACCCACATCAATTATTGAATCCATGATATCTGAATTTCCGGGAGTCGAAATATGTGCTGTAACCGCTATGCCTGATGAAAAATGGGGGGAGCTCCCTGTAGCCTGGATTAAGGCTTCGGAAAATATCAATATTGAGGAATTGAGGGAATTTATGCACTCGAGGGTAGATTCAGGGCACATCAAGAAATGGTGGATCCCTGTGGAATTCCGTATTGTTGAGGAAATGCCCATGACCAGTGTGGGAAAAATTGATAAAGCCCGCCTTAGATCCTTAAAATATTAGAATTTTATTTTTATTAATGGAATCAATACAATAATTATTGATAATAACGCCACAAATGTAAATGCCAGCCTGAAGTTGCCATATATAGAGAAGAAATATCCTATAATCAGAGGAGATACAGTGCCACCAACCTGAGAGCTAAAATTCAGGATGCTGCTTGCTGATGCAAGATTATGATCGCCGCCGCTGAAATCCGAGGCCATTCCCATTGAAGGTCCTGCGTACAGACCGTACAGCATTCCTGAAATAAATGAAATGGCGAATACAACAGCAACAGGAGCATAGTTAATATATATTATAGTAAATCCCAGAGCCATTACTGGAATTATGGAAACCAGTGATTTGCCACGTTTTATTTTTGATGACATCCACCCGCCTATGGGCGATGTAATTATGCCGCCGACGGCAGGAATCCATGCGTATAGATAGGCGCTGGAATATGGTATAATATGGTCAAAAACGATGAATGTTGTAAATAGTGTGAGAAAACCGATATACAGGAATCCTGCGGAAAACCTGATCATGGCAACATAGAAAATTTCTTTATTTATTCTGGTACGTATTTTGATTTTTCTTCTTTCAGGTTCCTTGATAAATATAAAATTGATAATAGCAGCAATAATCAGAACAATCATTATGGAAATATAAAGGAATCTAAAATTTATATCAAGACCCCTGAGAATAAAATATTCGCCCAGTGAAGCACCTATGAAAAATCCTGTCTGATAAATCCCAACGAAAGTTGACCTACCGGGAGCGGGAATCCATTTTTGTACGGTTGATGTATCTGACACGTACACAGTTGCGGAAAAACATCCCAGTAAAAACTGAACTATGAGAATTTCTATGTATGAATTTTTTGCAAAATAAAAAAATGAAAAAACAGCTATCATGAAAAGAAATGATAGTTTTGCCACTCTTGCTACTCCCATTCGATCAGCAATTATCCCTGAAGGAATCTGGAATACGGTATAACCGATCCAGTAAGAAGTAATAAAAAAAGATGCCATGTAAACTGATATATTCAGTGATGTAACCAGCAGTGGAATCAACACGGGTATAAAAAATCGCAGTGTGGAATTCATGGAGAATGAGAAAATAGCGCTTCCCAGTATTCTCCTGAATTTTTTTAATCCTGCATTTTCTATATTTATCTGCATTTAGTTGTTTAATGCGAAATGCCATTAATAATTTATCAATGAAATATATATTGCAAAAACAAATATCGGGCATAAATTTATCCACATGTAATAATTAATTACCATCACTGCAATAAACCAGCATGAATTCTATTGACAAAATTACTGTCCCCATAGAAATCAGGGCACTGAAAACTGCAAATATATACCATGTTTACGGTGATGCAAACTATATCGTGGATACAGGAATGTCAGAAAATAGTTATAAAGAGTTAAAAAATGCTGTAAATCTTGATCAGATAGATTTCTGCATAATAACACATTTGCACATAGATCACATAGGAGGGGCATTCTATCTTACAAAAAATCACGGGATTCCTGTTTATATTTCAAAAAATGATTATGATTCAATTAAATACATAACTGATAGGAAAGAGGAATATTTTAAGGATTACAGAACTTTAATGGTTTCAAATGGGGTCCCAGAGGACCTATTTAACCAAATTCTGGAAGAAAATCCTATAATACGGTTTATAAATTATTATTCAGCCCTGGATTTGAATATAATTAATGATATGAACATCAAAGATACTGAAATTATAGATGTGCCCGGGCATTCTCCGGGGTCTGTAGCCATATACCTTAAAGATATCCAGGCAATGATTACAGGAGATCATGTGCTGAAAAACATATCCCCCAATATAAGCGTTTACAGCAATGGCGCAGATTATCTTGGTATGTATATTGAAAGCCTGAAGAAAATCAGGAAATATGATGTTAAAACAGGATATCCGGGCCACAGGGATAATATAGACGACTTTACTGGGAGGATAGATGAAATCATACAGCATCATATGAAAAGGGTCCAGGCAATGACAAAAGACCTTAAGCACTGGGAAACCGCCTTCTGTCTGGCCTCCTCAATAGAATGGAGTAAGGGGCGCAAATTAATGGGCATGAATTATATGGAGCAAAATTTTGCCATTATGGAAACCATAGCGCATCTTAAATATATGGAAAATAATGGGATTGCCGAAAAGAAACATATAAATGGGGTGGATATGTATATTTCTACGAATTAATTCAAATATTGCCACTTTATACAGGTATGTGAAGGATTAATTTGGTTTAAATCAGTGAATTTCATAAATATGAATAATATGTAATGAAAACGTTTTTATCAGTTGAATATATGTTAAAATGATAAAAATGGAAGATATATTGACAATAGCTAAAATGAGTCCTGAAAAAAGAAAAGAAGCAATGCAGAAACTGTTTGCGCAGATGTTCAAGGAGGACGATGCTGCCAAGGTTAAAATGATAAAGGGCCTTATAACTGAAATGAATAAGGCAGATGATGAAACGTATATAGGGCTCTGCACAACCAACATGGGTATTGCATCAGAACTCAGCGACGATCAGTTGAAAGGATTTGTAGCACTGAGGATGAAGGCCAATTCTGAACTTCCACCAGAACTACAGAAAAGAGATATGAAGATGATCCAGGCAACTATGCAGAAAATGCCCCAGTCCGTTGTTCAGAAAATATCAAAATTTATGTAATTTAGAATTTATTTTTAAACCCTGATCGGGTTCATGGGAAATTTAAATAATCCTACTATTTCCCTAATTTTTTTCATTCCTGAGCTGTTTTTTGTCTATTTTTCCCACCAGTGTCAATGGAAGGCTATCCCTGAATTCCACTATCCTGGGGATTTTATAAACCGCAAGACGCTCCCTGCAAAAATCTATAACCTCCTGTTCAGTGAGCGTGCTATCTTTTTTCACAATTACAGCCTTAACGTTTTCACCTCTATGTTCATCTGGAATCCCAATTACCGCACATTCAGAAACTTTCGGGTTCTCATAGATTACATCCTCGACCTCCCTTGGATATATATTGTAGCCACCTGCAATTATCAAGTCCTTTTTCCTGTCTACGATATAGACATATCCATCCTTATCAATCCTTGCAATATCCCCGGTGTGAAGCCATCCATTTTCCAGAACTTTCTTATTTTCCTCAGGCCTGTTCCAGTAGCCCATCATTACCTGTGGTCCCTTAATCAGCAATTCACCCTGTTCTCCTACTGGCATATCGGAAACTCCATCTTCCAGGGATACTATCCTTTCGTAGGTATCAGGTGCCGGAAGTCCCACTGACCCCAATCTTCTATATTTTGCCCGATCCTCATCTACCAGGGGTGTAACATTTGCAACCGGAGAACATTCACTTAAGCCATACCCTTCTACCAGTATTGATCCTGTAAGTTTTTCAAACTGTTTCTGAAGTTCAACAGGAAGCGACGATGCTCCTGATATGCAGATTTTCACGTTTTTCAAATTATATTTATTTATATTGCTGTAGTTGATCAGTGAGTGGTACATTGCCGGAATCCCCGGAAACGCCGTGGGTTTTTTCTTTTCTATAGCCGATAAAATCATTTTGGTATTCCTCGGATCAGGTACCAGAATTATTGTTGATCCCTGAATTATAGGTGTCAGCATGGCTGTCATCATGCCGTATACATGAAAGAATGGAATTGCAGAAAGGTATGTAGTTTTTTCTTTATAAGCTTCGGGAAGTGTCTCTATTACCTGATATGCATTTGAGATAAGATTTCTATGGCTCAGTACCGCTCCCTTAGCCTCCCCGGTAGTTCCTCCTGTGTACTGGATAAGGGCAGCATCCTGTTCAGGATTTATTTGAGCTGTCTTGCCTGTGTACCTTACACTAACCGGTCTTTTAGATATAATGATATTTTTATCTGGCACAACTTTTGTATTCTTCCTTATATTGCTCAATGCATATATGTTAGAAATCAGTGGCGGCAGGTAGTCCTTAACCCGAACCGCTATAATTTTACCAGTAATAGATGGATAGAGGGGCATGGCTTTTTGAACAAATTCATCCATGGTGACAATTACATTACAGCCAGAGTCCTCCATTTCATATTTTATTTCCCTTGTTGTATAAAGAGGATTTACCTGTACCACTATGCCTCCCAACTTAAGAACTGCAAAAAAATAGGTAATATACTGTGGAATATTTGGAAGCATTATGGCTACCTTGTCACCTTTCTTTATTCCAATTCCGTCAAGGTCTGATGCAATAGTATCAACTTCCGTTTTTAAAGTTCTATAGGATATTTTTGTATTCATAAAATCAATCGCTGTACGATCGGAATACTTTATGGCTGAATTTACCAGTGCCTGATATATGCTTATTTCGGGAATTT
>JAJZWN010000031.1:0-2109 GCA_021846695.1 Thermoplasmata archaeon | reverse complement strand
AATATATTACCCGCCCTCTTATGTCTTATCCCGGATCCTGCGCTATCCCAAAACATCTCATCCACTTTAAATATACACAGATGCTATATATAAATTTTAATGAATGGAAATTAATCTATACTACCAGGAAATTATTCCCTATAAATACCTATGGAGAATTTGAATGTTGCAAAATTTTTTCTAAACGAAATATTTTGGCAAATATCAGCGAATTAATAACATAAAATATGTTCTTATCTAATTTTTTGCCATTTCTCTTTGCCATTAAAATTCAAACATAATCTATCTCATGGACATATGTGAATTTTAGTTTCGCATATCTGCCATAAGTTCTAAACATAATATTTTTTGGAACAGGCATTTTTATTTATAATTGCACTCACAATTTTTTGCTTTGAAGTTAAAAATCCATGCTGCTTTTCATATAGAATATAAACAGTGGATCGTTAACATTTTACAGAATATGTTGCATTTCCAGGAGAATACTTATTCTTTGTTTAATTCAAAATTTACAAAATATTTAAATTAAATCGATAACTATACTATCATTTCCTGTAATGGGATAAATGGGATTTTCAAGTCCCGCTGCAGTGACCCGACTGCGTGAAGTGATTCGATGAATAAGCAATCGGAATATAAAAACCGCACATTTATTTTAATTAGCGTTTTAATAGGAATGTTGATGTCTGCAATTGATACAACCATAGTTTTACTTGCACTTCCCACAGTGACAGTTGATTTGAAGGCACCATTTCTGGATACCATATGGGTGATTCTTGTATATTTACTGGTATTGGCCACATTGACAACCCAGATGGGCAAACTTGGTGATATCTTTGGGAGGGGAAGGATATTCAATGCAGGTTTTCTTATATTTATAGTAGGTTCAGCAATGGCCGGTGCATCACCTAACGTTGATTTTCTGATAATATCAAGAATTGTTCAGGGATTCGGTGCAGTGCTCCTGCAGGCAAACAGTAACGCAATTATAGCCGATTACTTCACAGCCGGAGAGCGCGGGAGGGCATTCGGAATTACCAGTATGGGATGGAGTATAGGCGGAGTTCTGGGCATAATTCTTGGTGGCGTTATAACCACCTTTATAGGCTGGAGATATATATTTTACATTAACGTACCTATTGGTTTGATAGGATTCTATATGGCTAAAAAATATATTAAAGACAACAGAAAATCCACAGTAAAAATTGATTATGCCGGCACGGCGCTGATTATTGCTATACTTGGATTAATATCCTACGGCGCTGTAGAGGTTGCATCGGTGGGGGCAAACGTAACAAATATTTCCATGGTTATAGCAGGGCTTATAATCTTGGTCCCCTTCGCCATTATTGAAAAGCGTTCAAAGAGCCCTGTTATTGATACAAGAGCATTTAAAAACAGAAAATTATCTCTGTCACTAATGGCAGCCACACTCCAGGCAATAGGTTTCCTTTCTGTTCTATTTATTTTAATAATGTACCTACAGGGAGTGAGGGGCTTCTCTCCCTTTGATGCCTCCCTGATACTTGTGCCAGGGTACCTGTTATCCAGTCTTCTATCACCCAGAATGGGAAGGCTCTCAGATAAAATCCAGCCAGGCATAATTGCAGGTACCGGGATTTTAATCATGGCCATGGGAATAGTAGTATACCTGTTCCTGGGTGTAACCAGCCCAATATATCTGGTGATTGTCGGATCCATAATTACCGGACTTGGCGGGTCCATGTTCTGGCCCTCCAACACAAGCTCGGTTATGTCCAACTCGCCAAGGGAGCTCTACGGATCTTCTTCCGGGCTTCTCAGGACACTTACAAATATCGGTACACTTCTCAGCTATGTAATAGCAATTACGGTTGCAGCATCCACAGTGCCAAGATACGTAACGTTTGAAGTGTTTCTCGGGTTGGATAAGTTGGAGGGCAATGTATCTTCAAAATTTGTTGTGGGGCTTCACTCTGCGCTTCTGGTTTCCATGATAGTATTGGTTATAGGTGCAATAATGTCATATATAACAGGAATAAAAGCTAAAAAAGCTGTTGTTATGGATTCTGAAAAAGATAGTATGAAATAAATATACAATGTGTATAAATTGGATATCATTATTTTTAT
>JAJZWN010000030.1 GCA_021846695.1 Thermoplasmata archaeon | reverse complement strand
CCCCACTTTTCATCGGATTTTTTGGTTACGGCAACCTCTCCTACTCCGGGAACGGTGCTTATGAGGTCCTCAAGAACCATTGACGGGATAAATTCACCACCGGATTTTACAGCATCGCTTTCCCTATCAACAATTTTTATATATCCGTATTTATCCATTGTTGCCAGGTCGCCTGTATGCAGCCATCCGTCGATCCATAGCTTTGCAGTTTTCTCCGGGTCTTTCAGGTAACCTGCTGTCAACCATGGTGCCTGTACTATTATTTCTCCTATTTCCGTATCGTCTTTTGCTACATCTTTTCCCTGGTAAACAACACGCAGGTTGACCATAGGAACAGGTACACCGGTTTTTCTGCGGTATTTTTCCTTTATTTCCTCGCTTAAGGGCAGTATATCATTGGTATAACTGGCCAGTGTGAGGATAGGGCAGGTTTCAGACATCCCATATCCTGTTACAAGGGACATGCCTATAGACTCAGCAGATCTGGCTAAGCCTTCATTCAGTGCTGCGCCACCGATAACTGATTTTAGCTTTAGTTTGCCGAGCACTTCCGGCCCCCTCTTTGCCTGCAGGAGCAGATACAGTATCGATGGAACCATTGCGGAATTGGTAACATGCTCCTTTTCCATTGTTTCCACTATCCTGTCCCATTCGTATTTTCCGGGAAGCACATATTTCAATCCTTTCATTATGGCGAAGTATGGCATGCCCCATGCATGTACATGGAACATTGGAACAAGGGGAAGAAGAATAGATGTTTTATTAAGCAATATTGGATCATCTGATAGGCCTTCTGCAGTAGCCATGCTGTGAAGCACAAGCTGCCTGTGGTTGTAATACACTCCCTTCGGCAGCCCGGTGGTTCCTGATGTATAAAATAGTGTAGCCATGTCATTCTCATCCGGAGGTGTGATATTATAATCTGTGTCTTTTAAAAGGTCATCGGCATAATATACATTGTCGAGCTGATAATTTTCATGCCCGTGCTCGGAGTAAACAATAAAACCCTTTATGAATTCAAACATATTTTTAAATTGCATTAACAGTGGCATAAAATCTGAATTAACTACAATATAGGTATCCTCTGAATTTTTTATGGTATAATACAGTATTTCTGGAGGATATCTGATGTTTACCATATGTATCACTGCGCCAATCATTGGAATAGAGTAATAGCAATACATGTAATTTATAGTGTCGTAATCAATTACTGCTATCCTATCACCGGGTTTAACGCCTATCTTTACAAGATTGGCTGCAAAATTTTTGACGTTTTTGTAAAATGAATTATATGTTAACTGCAAATCCTTATAGATAATTTTCTGGTCTCCATTTGCCCGAACTGCACTATCAAGAAGATTATTTATCGTTAACTTAAAATCAGCCATAGGTTATGATAATTTATTGTTTTATAAGCTTTATCATTACAACGTTAACATTGTCCTGCGTAGAAAAACCGGATATTTATAAATATTGAATTTTATTTAATAACCTGTTCCCGCTATGTTATTAAGTATTTTTTTAAGTTTATACATGGTGTTTTACAAAACATAATTTCTGAATGAAAAAGGATTTAAAGTTAAAAAATATATATCAGCATGATTAAACAGGTAGCGGTAATCGGCGCAGGTGTAATGGGTCATAGCATAGCTGAAGTCTTTGCATTAAATGGATATAAGGTGAATCTGGAAGATTTTTATCCGGAAGTTATAGAGAAGGCAAAAGTGGGCATTAATGGCAGTCTGGACAAACTCATTGCATCGGGGAAGATTAATGATGCAGCTAAAAAAGCAGCTCTGGACAATATCAAATTTTTTAATAATATTGGAGAAGCAGTAAAAAATGTAGATCTGTCAATAGAAGTTGTACCTGAAATTTATAATATTAAAGTCAAGGTGCTGAAGGAGATAGCAGAGAATACGGATAAAATAATTGCCTCCAACACATCAAATATTAGAATTACTGAAATGGGAGAAGAAATAAAAAATCCTGAAAGGCTTGTTGGAATGCATTTCTTTAATCCGCCGATACTCATGAAGCTTGTTGAGGTAATAAAGGGAGATAAAACTTCCATGGAATACGTTGAAGAGATATATGAACTGGCTGGAAAAATAGGGAAAAAGCCCATAAAAGTCCTTAAGGATGAAGCAGGATTTGTTGTCAACAGAATATCTGCCCCCGAGATGCTATTACTCTGCAATGCATATGGCAATAAAATAGACCGCCCTGAGGCAATTGACAAATACTTTAAATCCCAGGGGCTGCCCATGGGTCCCTACCAGCTGTTCGACTATGTAGGCCTGGATACAGTTGTTGATTCTCTCCAGTATTATGGAAAAGAGCTGTCTCCGGATTATGGAAAATGCCATGCCTTTGATAGTTTCATAGAGGCAAAGCATCTCGGGCTTAAAACAGGCAGTGGCATATACAAATGGGAAAATGGAAAAGCTATTATCCCGGATGCCAACGAAAGCGAAAAAATTAGCCTTATGGATATGTTTGCCCTGGAAATCAACGAAGCTACAAAGCTTATAGAAGACGGGGTTGCAGTACCTGACGATATAGAAACTGGAGTAAAATACGGGCTAAACAGGCCATTCGGGCCAATCACCGTGGCAAATGGATTGAGCAACGATGAGGTGCTTGAGACACTTAATAACCTTTACAAACAGTATAAAATAGAGGTTTTTAAGCCATCAAAAACTATAGAGTCCCATAAAATGAAGGAGTCTTTCAATAAAAAACCTGTTGAAGTGAAAAAGGAAGAAAAATCAGGGATTCTTGATTATAGCAAAGATGGCAAGGTTGGTGTGATCACAATTAAAAATGGGAAAAATAATTTAATGAGCTTTGAGCTCCTGAAGGCACTGGACAAACAACTTGATGCCATAGAAGAAGCCAATGATGTAAATGTGGTAGTAATAAAAGGAAATGAAAGGGCGTTCTCTGCAGGAGCAGACCTGTCACAGTTTATAAGCAATCCATATATGTTTATGAAAATATCAAATACAGGGGAAAGCATATTCGACAGAATTACCAGGATGAATAAGATTTTCATTGCACAGCTGCGTGGATATGTCCTTGGAGGTGGCTTTGAACTGTCACTTGCATGCGACATAAGAACGTCTTTGCCGGATTCGGTAATAGGATTCCCCGAGACATCCCTTGGACTTATACCTGGATACGGAGGAAGCCAGAGGCTGCCAAACCTTATAGGAATTTCCAGGGCAATGGACATGATATTGACCTGCGAGAGGATTAGCGGTGAAAAGGCATATGAATACGGAATAATTACAAGACTATTTAAAGAAGAGCTGGAAGAAAATACAATGAAACTTGCTAAAGACCTTTCAGAGAAGATATCGCCTGCATCCGTTTATGTAGCCAAGCGCCTTATATATAATACAGCAACAATTAATCTTGATGAAGAAGCACTTTCAATGGGCATGCTATATGCAGGAAACGACATGAAAGAGGGCGTTAAGGCATTCCTTGAGAAAAGAAAACCGGATTACAAAGGGAATTAATAACCATAATAATAAATATTTATTTTTTGATATAGATTGATGCTTTTTGCTCCAGATAAAAACAACAGTAAAAATTCACCGATTTTCAAAAAATCTATTATAGGAACAATGAAACATAATTCATCAAATTTTCTTGTTTTTATTGCGGGCATCAGAGGCCATATAATGCCTTTACATTTCTACAGGGGCATGGCAAGGTCAATTAAAAATACTTCTGGAGATAGCCCAATATCCTATACGGATTCATGCATTAACTGGCTTCAAGCCCTTGCGGTATATAAATATTCTTCATTAATTTACTGGAAAAAACATAAAAATGCCAGGGAAGCTAGAATTTTCACAGGCATATTCTCGAAGGAGAGGAAGAGGTACAGGATTCTTTCTGATTTTTTATTTATTTCCATTGTAAACGCATTTCCACTGGCTGCAAGTTTGGCTTTTGAATATTACAATGAATTCTCGCCGGATAAAAAATTCGAAATTGAAATACAACAGTATATAGGAAAATCTGGAATTGATAATGATTCATGCAAACGGTTTTTCCTGGAAATTATTAATTCTGCAGAACCTTCATCGAAGTGGCATCGCCATGTGCTTTCACTATCTTCAGAGTTATATGGTGAAAACAATGCCTATAAGGATGTATTCACTGCTTATATTGTTTATATCCTGTATAAATTAAATAACTTCAATATATCCAGCACATTAAAATGCACATATAAAAAATCTCCGGTGGAAGTGGCAATGGAATTATATAAAAACAGGGAAGCAATAGATAGTTATCTAAGCCTGATCCAGCTGCATGGAGACCAGTGAATCTGATATAACATCTATGGATTTGTACAGATCCCTGATATCTATTACTTCATTCTGTGTATGTGATAGCTGTGTATCTCCAGGGCCATAGGTAATTGCGGGGATTTTCCACACATGCCCCAGATTATTCATATCACCTGAACCACTTTTAAAAATGAGGCGGGGGGCCATTCCATTCCTGGATATTCCTGATTTAAATGACTTTACGAGGGAGCTTTTCATGTCAGATATATAGGGATACGTCCTGCTCTCTATAGTATATGAATAATTTTTAACTAGCAACTCTTCCATATAGGACTTCAGTTCACCTGTAAGCTCATCTTCTGAAACTGATTTGGGATATCTTATGTCTATATACATGGATGCATGTTCAGGTGTCATATTATCATATTCACCGCCGTTGAATCTGGTTATGCCTGCACTAACAGAGTTAAAATCTTTATTGTTGCCATACTGTTCCCTGATTTTTACCCACAATCCCATTAACAGGTCTATTGCATTTGACTCCATCCAGGATGAACTGGCATGGTGGGTTGCAGTTTTTACGTCTACCTTCATTAATAATCTTCCCTTGTAACCCGCAGTGATATTCATAGATCCACCGGGCTCACCGAAAATTGCATAATCGTACCCGTGGTAGTTTTCCATAATATTATTTATTCCCTTGCTGTCACTTTCCTCGCCTGAAGCAGCTGATACAAGCAGTTTCCCTTTAAAGCCGTTGTCCATGGCTTTTCTGGCCCCAAGGATTAATGCCAGCAGGGATGATTTTGCATCCACTGCGCCCCTGCCATACACCATGTTTCCATCTGATTTTACTTCAAGAATTCCCGGCACAGTATCTTCATGGCCACAGAGGAAGACTGCAGGGCTGCCTTTCCCATTTACCGATATGACATTTAGCTGGTCATCTATTACCGGCTCCTCAAAATCCAGATTTACCATATATTCCTTAAGAAGCTTTGCTATCTCCCATTCCTTTCCACTGGGGGAATATATGTTAAGCATTTCTATGAGCATATCCTTTGCATTCATTTCCTTGCCTCTGAAATAAGGTAATCAGCGATGTAATCCGGTATATTGATGCCGGTAACCGGTACGGTATTTTTAAATTCAGTATTTCCATTTACCTCATTCACGAAATAGCCATCCTTTGATTCCAGTATATCCATGCCATAGATTCCAGGGCCAAGTGCAGATGAAACTTTCTGTGCTATTTCTTCTACTTCTCCGGTAATTTTAAGTGGTTCAGCACGGCCCCCAAGTGCAGTATTGGTTCTCCAGTCTTCTCCGGATTTATACCTGTATATGCCTGCAATTACCTGGTCATTTACAATGAATACCCTGAGATCACGCCCGAAATCATTTACATATTCCTGGGTGTAGTTTATCTGGTATAAGGGATACATGTAATCCTTATATTCCGATACATCCATCGCTGCGTAATAATCATTAAGCAGTGAAATCATCCTGCCCCAGCTTCCGGTAACCGGCTTGGTTACAGCTCTGCCATTAAAATCTTCTTTAAACGATTTCAGAAATCTTTCATTTGAAAAGGATACAAATGTTTTTGGAATCCTGATGCTCTTCTGTGAAAGCAGAAGTGAGGTAAACATCTTATTTCCTGTGACAATCGTTGAATTGAAATCGTTGATAATACGGTTCCCGGTAAATTCAACATATGCTGTTGAATGGAGGTTTCTGTAATATCCAGTGCTTCTCTGCAGTGAAATATCGCCGAAGTCGTAGTTTGGATCCTGTAGGTCAAGGTTCATTTCTTTTACGTTATACAGCTGTACTTCCACATTTTTATCCTGGAGAGCTTTCAATATTGCCCTTTCCTCCCAGCGCATTATATCGAATAGCATAGAAATTTTCATGGCGCTACCTCTTTATTATAGGATTTTATCCCTTCAGACATGATTTTTGCAGCTTCGGTTATCTCCGCATCAGATATCACATATGGCGGCAGCATTCTCAATATATTGATTCCTGAATATAGTGGAAGAACTCCCCTGTTTATGATATCCATAAATACTGGCAAAAATTTTACCCTTAACTCTATAGCATCCATGAGCCCTAAACCCCTTATTTCTTTTACAATCCTCGAGTCTGCCAGGTATTCTTTCAGGGTATTCCTGAATAGTTCCCCTTTCACTGCAACTTCATTTATTAAATCATCTGTAAGCTGTTCTATGACTGCACTTCCGGAAGCCATGGCTATGGGATTTCCTCCGGTTGTTGAAGACTGTTCTCCCTTTGCAAGGTTATCCATAAATTCCGGTTTTCCCGCTGTAACTGATAATGGAATTCCACCCCCGATGCCCTTGCCTATTGTTATAATGTCCGGTTTAATGCCAAAATGTTCATGTGCCCACATTTTCCCGGTCCTGCCAAGCCCGGACTGTATTTCATCTGCAACAAGTATTATGCCCTTTTCCTCTGTAATTTGCCTCAGTTCCCTTACATAATCCCTGTCAGGTATGTTTATTCCACCTTCGCCCTGGACAGGTTCAAAAAATACTGCTGATATATCATTATCTTTTCTGATTTTGTCCAGGTCTTCCATATTGTTGTACCTTATAAACTCAACATTCTTTATCAGCAAATCTCCGAAGGATTGCCTGTATTTTTCAGAATAGGTGATCGACAATGCGCCGGCAGTTTTTCCATGGTAAGAATTTGTCATGGCTATAATTTTATGATTTTTAGAGGATTTAATTACCACTTTTATTGCAGCTTCTATGGCCTCCGCACCTGTGTTTCCAAGGTAAAATTTATCCAGCCCGGCAGGAACTATCCCGGTAAGGTTTTTGATGAATTCCTCCCTTGCTGCAGTGTATTCAGATGCATGTGCAATGGGTATTGTATCGAATTGCCTGCATACCGCTTCCTTTATTTTTTTATTTCCGTATCCGAGTATGGCTACTCCGTATCCACCCATCATGTCAATATATCTTTTTCCATTTATGTCATGCAGTATAGCCCCGTTTCCATTAAGGACGTTTACCGGGAGCCTCTGATACGTATTTGCTATGTGTTCGTTCTCATAATTCATTATAAATCACCGTTCCGGTCGATATTCCATTGAAGGGGTTTGAAATAGTGACCTGTCTAACCCCCATTTCAAGGGCTTCAATTGAAGCCATTAGCTTTTTATCCATGCCTGTTCCAATCTCATTCAAAATACTTTTAATATATGCAACGTCTGCTTTTTCTATAACACGGTCCTTATAGTAAAGCCCGCTAACATTTGTAAGAAACACCAGGGAATCTGATCCCATGGATCCTGCAACATATGCTGCGGCCCTATCAGCATCAACATTCAAATAGTTTCCATTCCCGTATGCCACAGGAGAAATTACAGGGATATACCCTTCATCTATTACAGCCCGTATGGGAATAGAGTCGGCACTTTCTACCCTGCCTGTATAACCGCCATCGATTATCATTTTTCTGTTCTTTTCATTCATTATTATCAGTTTTTCCTTTCTCCTTGCGTTTATTATTCCATTTAGCGTTACA
The DNA here is from genome assembly GCA_021846695.1 of Thermoplasmata archaeon. The sequence goes on along the minus strand of JAJZWN010000030.1, from coordinate 6,618 downwards.
GCTTTTATCCCGTGTTCCTTTAAATTCAATACCAGTTTCTGGTTAATTAGATTCATCACCATTGTGAAAATTTCCAGTGTGTTTTTATCAGTATACCTGCTTCTTATTCCCTCCGGGGATGTAACAAATTTTTTAGTGTAGTTAAAGCTATCAGCATGGGTATCCAGATAATTGCCACCGCCATGAACTATTGCAAGGGGGCAATCAAACTGCTGTATTATGGAGTACAGATTGTCATTTTCCAGAAAACTATCCAGTACGCTTCCACCTATTTTCAAAACTTTCATATTTTACACCGGAAAAAGGGATGGCATCATAAGGCACTCATACTCATTAAATCCATTCATTATATTCATAGACTGGACTGCATTGCCTGCAGCTCCTTTAATCAGGTTGTCAATAGCACCAAATGATACTACCCTCTTCACATATTTATCAATGGCAAATCCAATATCCGCGAAATTTGAGCCTATAACGGTTTTCGGGTCCGGGTACTTGTAATTGCTTTTCCTGTCCATTATTAGCCTTATAAATTTCTCATTGCCATAGAACTTCCTGAGCAGTGACCACAAAGTTATTTCATCGCCTTCACTGTAGATGCTGGATGTGGTAAGTATGCCCCTCACCATATTTACAGAGTGTGCGGAAAGTGCTATTTTTACCTTTTTCCCGGAAGCGTATTCCAGCTCCTGCTCAATCTCAGGTGTATGCCTGTGATTAACCGGTTTATATGCCCTGATGGAATCAAACCTCTCTGAGAATACCTTTGATTCGTCCAGCCCGGATCCTGATCCGGAGGAACCAACCTTTGCATCCACATTTATTATATCACTGGAAAGCTCCAGGGAAAGAAATGGGGCTATGCTGTATATTGATGAGGAAGCTATGCATCCTGGCGTTGCTATATAAGTAGCATTTTTTATCTGTTCCCTGTGAAGTTCAGGCATGCCATATACAAATTTCTTTATGAGGTCAGGATATCCGTGTTCGTACCCATACCATGGCTTGTACAGTTCAGGATTTTTAAGCCTGAAATCTGCACTCATGTCTATAATTTTCACACCGGTTTCAACCAGGCCAGGCACATATTTAATTGAAGTCCCGTGTGGGAGTGCTAGGAATATTAAATCAACTTTCCCTGCCATATCCAGCGGTGTGATATCTTCAAATTTTAAATCCGTAAGTCCGTAAAGGTCCGGATGTATTCTCGAAACTTTTTCTCCACTATGCCTGGTGGATGATACCGATGTAATCTCGATTTCAGGATGCCTGACAAGCAGGCGCATGAGTTCACCACCCACATATCCTGAGGCCCCGACAATGCCTACTTTCATCACTTTATTCTCCCCAGTCTTCACCTACATTTTCAGCGGGTTTTATTTCCACTCCATCTGCTTTGATAGAGGCTATTTCGTAACTCATGCCACATGAGCCACACTCTATAAGTTCTCCTGCCATTGAGTCGTCCGGTACGTTAATTTTCTCTCCGCATATTTTACACTTTGTTTCCATTTTTTACACCTTTTTAATGTTTTACTAGTAAATATCAATAAACAATTATTAATAAATATTTGTATATGATATTACTATTTTTAACATTTAAAGTTCATTTCTAAACTTAAATGTCCTTATAACATAATTATATCATCCTATTTAAAATATACGAATACTGTATTTTTAGTATGAAATTCGTAATAATATTTTACACGCGAGATGAAAAGGTTATTTTGTCAAATATCGGTTATATAATTCTGGACGTGTAATTTATAACTATATTACTGGCACGATGTAATTGATATGAAAGCAAAACAGTCTTGATACCTTTTGATTCTTTAGCCTCCTTTTTACTATTCTGCAACCTGGAAACGTTAATTTTTAATGACGCACTTCCCAAAACCTGGACAGTATAACTGTGCAATTAATAATAATGAAAAAAACTAATCTGACAGCTCCAAATATATTAGGATGTTAAAAATAGTTTAAATGAATTAATAAATAGGGTTATAGAGGTACTAATTTTAGGATATCAGTGATTAACAGATTCATTTTCTCAGGTAGGAATCTGTTCCACTTATCCAGTCTTCCCTTCTGGGACTGAATATATCAATATCCAGGGTATCCTCAAGTGCAATTGCCTCGTGTTTTGTATTCGATGGTATAATCAGCACTTCACCTGCCCCAACATCCATTTCTTTTCCACCTATTTTAAAATGTAATTTTCCTTTCATTATCCAGGTAATCTGCTCATTTTCATGGCTATGCTCCGGCACTATGCTTCCTTTCCTTATATCAAGCTGTGCAACCATTACTTTATCGCCGTATACCATTTGCCGGTAGAAGGTTTCTGACAATTTTTCCTTTTTTACATTATCCCATCTGTATTTAACAATTTCTGCCATGATATGATAAAACATGGTCAGATATAAATATTATGAGATTGCCTAAATTGATTTTATTACTCCACCGTCAATGGGTATGTTTATACCGGTAATATAGGAAGACATGCCAGAACATAAAAATGCGACAAGATTCCCAACTTCTTCCGGTTTGCCAAACCTTCCAAGCGGTATTTCTTTCATCAGCTGGGATTCAACTTCTTCAACTGGCTTTCCACTGGAAACAGAATTCTTTTTTATTATGTTTTCCAGCCTCCGTGTGTAGAAATACCCCTGTGAGATTGAATTTACATTTATGTTGTATTTTCCCAGTTCTATAGAGAGTGTTTTTCCAAGAGCTACTACACCAGACCTCAGGGAATTTGAAATTGCAAAATTTTCAAGGGGGTTTTTCGTGGTCATGGATGTAATAAATATTATACGCCCGGAATTCGATTTTATCATATCAGTTGCACACATATCAACCATCCTTATTGTAGATTTAAAGATCATATCAATGTTATAATCCCAATCAGATTCATTAAGCTGCATGAATGGGTCAACCCGTGGGTCTCCATAGTTCATGACAAGGAAATCAATTTTACCGTACTGCTCATGTGCGGAATCCACAACCCGCATTAGATCGTCTTTTTTGGAAAGGTCTGCACACATTGCATTTACTGTGACACCTGTTTCCTTCCTGATTTCCTCTTTAAGGCTTTCTACGTTTTCTTTTGTTCGCGAAAATGTGGTTATATTGGCACCGTATTTTGCCAGTACGGAAATAACTCCTTTTCCTATCCCGGTACTGCCGGCACAAACTATTGCATTTTTGTTTTTAAGGTCATGCATAGAGAATAAAATAGTTTTATGCTTATAAATTTAACCATACATAACCTGTTTGCATGCTTTTTGCGTGATGGTAAGTATATCTATTCCAAATATTGTGGAATGGAAATTTTGATCCAGTGTGTCCTGTTTAATAGGCAAAATAGTCTCATACCTGCCTGCTAGCGTATTGCCCCATAGTATGTACTGAATAATTTTCCGGTAATTTAAAATATAAAGGGATATTTGCTATGTAATGACCCATATAATCAGCATTATCAATTTGAAAGGGGGAGTTGGAAAAACCCAAACATCCATTGCTGTGTCTGAGTTTCTGGCCACCAATTATGCTAAAAAGGTATTAATTATTGATCTTGACCCGCAGACAAATGCAACAGTTTCATTAATGGATGAAAACCTATGGCTTGAACATGATAAAAAGGGAAATACCATATTCCAGCTTTTCAGCGATAAAGTATACAATACAGAATTATTTAACGTTGAGAGTTCCATAGTTAAAAACGTCTCTAACATAGGTTCTGGCATAAAAAACCTTGATCTCCTGCCTTCGAGCCTGAGATTGATAGATATTCAGGATAAATTGCCCCTTGTCTCGAATTCAGGATATTTTGTTAGGACGCCAATAACTATCCTGAAAGAAGCTGTATCAAGCATCATCAAAAACTATGACTATGTAATTATTGATTGCCCTCCAAATCTCGGGTTAATTACACTATCAGGCATTTTTATATCTGATTACTACCTGATACCTACAATTCCAGATATTTTATCCACATATGGGATACCACAGATACTTACAAAAATTAATGCCTTTAAGGAGGATGCTGGCATAAATATAAAGCCTCTCGGTATTTTGATCTCAATGTTCAGAGCCAATAACCGCCTCCATAAGTCTATAATAGATTCTTTAAAATACAGGGAACGGAGAGGAGATTACCCGAGAATTTTTGACACGTATATACCTCTAAGCATAAAAATTTCCGAGGCTGCTGAGTTCCAGTCCTCTGTTAAAACACTGGGGCAAAAGTATGGATATGACCTGTATAACAGTTATAACAGGCTTGTTGAGGAGGTAATAAAATATGTCGAATAAATCTAAGGCTGTTGCTTTGTCCGATATATTAAGGTATATGGCAGATAAAATCGAGGAAACCCCTGACATTGCTGAAAACCTGAAAATAGATGTTAAGTTAAAGCAGGACAAACCAGTGGCAATGAAAATAGACCTTTCCGGTTATGATACAGAAGAGAAACTCTATAACGCTCTTAAAAAGAAGAATATTAAAGAGTTAAAATCAATAATAAAGGAAAATAAGCTGGGCAAGGATTCTTCCACTTCTAAATTAACAACCAGAAGTGATTTAATAAAATTTATAATTAAACGGGTGAATGACAGGTATCATAAAGGTGATTCTTTCAGCAGATCTATGCCAGAAAAAGAATGAGTAACCCCGGGAGCTTAATTATCCCCGGCTAATTTTAGAAGAGGATTGAAGCGGCATATGATTTATGCTAATGCCAGATTACAAAAAATTTTGTAATCCAGCCTGTTTCACCCTTTAAAAATTATTCTCCGGTAACTGGAATGTTCTAAAAATTAAAATATAAAGTAAAAATTTATGCCTATGGGATTAGAAATAGATAAGAAAAGCACAGCGCTTGTAGTAATTGACCTGCAAAAGGGAATAGCATCCATGGGGAGAAATTTAGTTCCATACGATGCAAACACGGTAATTAAAAATGCATCGGAACTTGCAGAATCATTTAGAAAGAATGACATGCCGGTATTCCTTGTACATGTGGTTCCTGATAAGAGAGCTATGCTAAACGTTCTGGCAGATGATTCAGCGTGGTCCGGGTCAGCCGAAATGCCACCTGATTTTTCTGATATAGTTCCAGAATTAGGGCCCAGGGATAATGATGTTGTAATATCCAAGAAACAGTGGGGTGCTTTTTATGGCACTGACCTTGAGTTGAGATTAAGAAGAGGTGGAATAAAAACAATTGTCCTTTGCGGAATTTCCACCACGCATGGAGTTGAGAGCACTGCCCGTTTTGCATATGAGATGGGATTTCAGCAGATATTCGCAGAAGATGCAATGACAGCAATGACAAAGGAGATGCATGAATCTACCATAAATAATGTGTTTAAAAAGATGGGGCGCGTAAGGAAAACTTCAGAAATTGTGGAATCGCTGTAAACTCTGGAAAGCAACATCAGAGTTATCATAAAAATAATTTTTATAATTTATAATGCCTGAATACTACATTTTTTATTGTATCCATAAACACCATCCATATGAACGTTAATCCTATGCTGATCAGGATAAATTTTAATGGAATTGCAGTTACCAGGATGCCATAATATGATATGAAAGATATAATTATTATATCGACAATGCTGGAAAGCAACAGAATTTTAGAAGGCATAGAATTGAAAAATCTTTTCCTTTCCCGTACCATGTAAACTGTGAACTGGCCGGAGAATACCAGCATATCAAATATAAAAGTATGAATCTGGCTGATTCTTAACCCTGCATAGAGCCCGATATAGAGGAATATAAAGCTTTCAACAACAAGGAATGCCGCAAGGATAACTGATGATGAGATTAATGAATTCACGTTCCACCTTTCAGGTTTTATAGAGTATCCAACATTATCTGTTGCAATTGCCATTGTTACAAAATCATTGGCAAAAATAAGGAGAATTACATCAAATGCTGTTGTAACAAAAAACCCTACCACAAAAAATGAAAGTGTAAGGAAGAAAACAATCTGGATTACCTTTATTATTTTGTTTAATGTGTAGGTAAGCATTCTCTGGTAAATTCTCCTGCCGGATTTTATCCCGTCCACTATATCTGTAAGTCCGGAATGGGTCAGAACAACACTGGCAGATGCCTTTGCCACATCTGTAGCTGATGCGACAGCCACACCGAATTCTGCCTGTTTCAATGCAGGGGAATCATTTACACCATCACCGGTCATGCCAACAATATGCCCGGATTTCTGTAAAGCCTTCACGATATAATATTTATCTTCAGGAAAAACCTCGGCAAAAACTGAACAATCTGATGCACCAGCATAGTTACCCTTTATATTTTCTGCATTGCATAATTTCTTGTCCAGCCCTATCTCGCCTGCAACTTCTTCTGCGATGAGGCTGTTGTCGCCTGTAATCATGACAGGGGATACACTGAGCTGCTTCAATTCAGTAATTAAATCCCTTGAATCCTTCCTTGGCGGATCGTATAGGGGTATAACCCCCAGAATTTCGAGTTTATCTGTTCCTGCAGCCACTGAAATAATTCTGAATCCCTGGGATGAGAAGTATTTTATATCATTTTCATATGTTTCCGGTACATTGCCTGTAAGCTCTGATATAACCTGTGGT
>JAJZWN010000029.1:12132-14910 GCA_021846695.1 Thermoplasmata archaeon | reverse complement strand
GTTCATAATATTCTTTGCTTTCGGTGTTGGTGGTACCGGCTGGATCATCCAGGGAGAATATTTCCCGACACAGTACAGGGGATTATTTGCATCCCTTATCGCCGTTGTGGACTGGATATCAAACTTTGCAATAATTGAGCTGTTTCCTGTGATGGATCTGAAAATAGGGCTTGGATATACAATGGCTGTGTTTGCAGTGCTTTCAATAATGGCAGTTGTTATCTTCTTCTACATAATGCCAAAAACTAAGGGCAAGAGTGTGGAAGAGATCAATGATATATTTGAAAACAATACTCTGGCAACAGTTAGGAACGCATCCATGGCCGGATATTCCGATAACTCTAAAACAGACAAAAAACAATAAATATTTTTTTTAAAATTTATTTAAATTTAGTTAAAAATTTTTTTATATGATTAATTTATCCACCATGCCTGAAATCTGGATATATCAGCATTCCGCCATCAACAACAATTGTAGTTCCTGTTATGTATTTCGCCATATCACTTGCCGCAAACAGGACTGCATCCGCTACATCTTCTGCATCCCCCGGGAATCCCATGGCTATTTTTTCATCAAGGTCTTTAAGGGTATCCGGATTTTCCCAGACAGATTTATTTATAGCAGTTTTTATAGCACCTGGAGCAATTGATATAACTCTGATGCCCATAGTTGCCGTTTCCTGTGCCAGTGTTTTAGCCATCATGTCCAGGCCTGCTTTTGAACTGCAATATGCACTGTAACCCTGCCAGGGAATATTCACATGGTCAGATGTAATATTGATGATTACTCCCTTATTTTTCTTCTTCATTCTCTGAATTGCCATTCTGGAACAGAAATAAGGCCCGTAAAGGTTTACAGATATTACCTTTTTCCAGTTTTCTATATCATCATCCCCCAGCATTGCCCGGACACCATCTATCCCTGCTGAATTCACCAGAATGTCAACTGTGCCAAGGGAAGAATCTACCTTCCTGAACATTTCTTCCACTGCAGCCGGATCTGCCATATCTGCACTAACTGCGATGGCTTTTCCCTTAGCTGCCACAATTTTATCCACTACTTCATCTGCAGCATTTTTGTTCCTGCCAAAATGAACCGCAACGGAAGCACCTGCAGATGCCAGGCTGATTGCAATAGCTTTTCCAATTCCACCACTTGCACCGGTTACAATGGCTACCTTTCCGGTTAAATCTATTTTTCCCATTTCTATCAGTAAAACAATTCAATTAAAGATATAAATATATGTTATAGGATAAATAATTTCACTGAAAATACTTATTTTATATAACCTCTATGGAATAGGAACATACAAATTCAGCATTCTTTTCAAGTGTTACAAGGCCTACATGGTTATGATACACATCCGGTATTCCCGTCATAGGTTCAACAGCTATAGAATCATTGCCTGCATACTGGCCATTGTACAGTACAAGGTATGGCATATTCTTCCTGACCATCCTGATAGAATGTTTTTCATCTTTTAAAATGACTGTAGAATCAAGATAAAAGCAGTTGTCCAGAGGAATCTTATTTAATTCCTTGCCGTTGTAATCGACATCAACAGTGCTTCCGTCTGGAAAATATACATCTTTATAATTGAATTTTTTCATTCTGCTGTTATATGATATTGAATAACTGCCATGTACATTGAAGTATGGATGAAATCCTATTTCAACCGGAATTATAGATGTCAGGGATTTAACATAAAAAGAAGTAACAAACAGGTTTCCAGTTATTTCATATTTTATCTTAATATAAGCTTCCCCGGGGTAAAACATAGATTTAAAATGGCTTGAAAATTCGATAAATTTATCGCCAGAATTTGAGTCAAATACAAGTTCCCTGACAAGTCCATGTATGCTATTTTTCCCATCATTCTCCGGTAGCGAATACTGTTTATTGTTAAAGTAGTATTCTGCATTTTGAATCCTGTTTCCGAATGGAAATAAAACAGCGGCCCCACCATGTGTGCTATTTTTATCACTACTCTTTCTAATTATGGAGGTACCATCCTTCTGCAAATCCTCAAGATATGCCCCAACGGGGTTGAAATTAGCGTGAAAACCATTATATTCTAATTTTATCATAAACTATCATCTTGTTATGCTTAAAAAGATATCGGGCGGGTTAAAAATATTCAATAACTTTCATTTAGATGCAACAAAGGGCTTAGAGTTATTATATAAATAAAATACCAGGAATGTAAAATTAAAAATATTATTATATTTTTACTGGAAATTTTCTATATCTTCCAGTTTAATAGGTGTATTGACCACCCTGTTTCTGGTGATCAGTTCCACCGCACGTGCCAGTGCCGCCGGCGTTCCAATTGTGGGTGCCTCCCCCAATCCTTTTGCCTGGCTTGGTGAAGGTGATCCGTTTTCAACCCATTTTATATGGCAATTTGGGGCGTAATCCGACGTTAGAAGCCCTGCATCAGAGATGCTTGTTGTCATTAATTGCCCTTCAGGTGAATACCTTAAAGATTCAGAAAACATCTGGCCAACACCTTCAAGCACTCCGCCGGTTATCTGGGCTATAACATTTACCGGGCTCAATACATGGCCAAGGTCGTAATAGCTGTACCAGTCTTTCATGGTCACAAGTCCGTTTCTATTTCTCTCAGCGGTAATCATGTTGAAGTTTACGGAATTAACGTCGTAATCTATTTTCAGGAAGTCATAAGCACTGTAATTGCCGGATAATAATTTCTCCGGGCTATATTTCCCATATTTTTTAATTACCTGTTCCTTTATCTGGCCAGCCACTTTCATCAG
>JAJZWN010000029.1:0-11597 GCA_021846695.1 Thermoplasmata archaeon | reverse complement strand
TTTTCTATGTGGTATGGCCCGGTTATCTGGTATGCTATGAATCTTGATGCGAAACCTCCTGTACCCGCGTCATAGGCTCCTGCATCCACATACACATCTCCCTTTATGCCGGTTATTCTTCCATCATTCCTGGCATAAATTTTTATTCTGGCTTTCGCTCCACGCCCGGGATATGCAGCCTCCAGGTGTTCCTTTCTGGTTTCTACCCATTTTACTGGTTTTCCGTATTTCTTTGAAGCATATGCTGCCATTACATATTCAGGATAAAATGAACCCTTTGAACCGAAAGCTCCTCCTGTATCTGCCTGTATTACCCTGACATCTTCAGGTTTCATACCAAGAGCCTGGACCAATCCACCTTTAACTGATTGGACAGATTGGGTGGACACATAGAATGTGAGTTTAGAATCCTTATAGTCTGCTATGCACCCCCTTGTTTCCATGGAATTAGCTATTATCCTTTCGTTGAAGAAAGTGTCTTCCAGAGTAAGATCAAAGTCAATGTCATTTTCATCAAAATCTTCACCAAGTTCAGCTTCCGCCAGTATATTGTTTTCTGTGCCTTCATGCATGGGTGGGGCCTTAAGGGATTCATCTATTCCGGATACTGCCTGCATTGGCTCATAATCAACCGATACTGTGTTTAGCAGGTCTTCACTTTCATATCTGGTTTTTCCAAATACCGCAGCTATGGGCTGCCCCTCGTAATTTACATTGTCTATGGCGAAAACAGGTTCAAGATAAGCCGAATTTGATTTTCCCCCCAGGGAAGCCATTTCTCCCATAGAGGACTTATAAAAGAGCTTTAATTCAGAGGCATTGAGCCCTCCTTTTACACTCTTAATTTTAGCTTTCCCATAGGGGCTCCTGAACACATTCATATAAAGCATATCATCAAAAGTCATATCATCTATATATTTTCCCTTACCATCAACGTATCTGTCTCTATAATCCATAAATGGATATATACAGGCTCCCTTATTAAGATTTTTATAAGATAGTATGCAAAACTATTTTTAAATATAATGCCATTTTTACAGCTTTTATGAATAAAGAAAATGTAAATAAGTGCATAAAATGTTCCCTGTATAAATGGGCTGATCTTAATAAAACAGATAATATTATATTTCAATGAAAAATAGTCTGTTATGGCTAATTGTGTTGCTTATAATATCAGACATAGCTTAAAATCATCGACTATGTGTGTTCCACTTGCAGAGCTGAATGGAAGCCTTGATGACCTGTGTGCCAATATAAGAAAACTACAGGGATTTATTGATAAATACGGGAAAAGTGCCGGGGTAAATAAGGATGATGCAAATGTTGGAATAATAATTGTCAATCCTGGAAAAAAAATAGTGGACATGTCATTTTCCCAGAATCTTGGAATAGATAAAATGAAGGTTAATTCATCGGCAGAAGAATTGAGAAAAAATAAATTCACTGTGACAGTCCATTTTCCTTCAACACCTTTTTAATATCTTTATTTGACTTTCATCTGTTTATAACACAGCATCCTGCTTAAAAAATAAATTATCAATGGTTATAGATATTCTTTTATTTTTGAAGTTTCAATATATTTCCGTGTTTCATTATGAAATCATTTACTTCAGGTTTTATCACCATTGCACAGTATGGATTTGACTGATTATTTGCAAAATAATTGTGGTGGTAATCCTCTGCTTCGTAGAACCTATCCAGTTTTTTAACCTCTGTAACTATAGGTTTGCTGTAATTTTTCTGATGCTCCTTAAGAAAATCCTTTATTACTTTTCCTTCCGCATCATCATTATACAGGATAATTGACCTGTACTGTGTTCCAATATCATTCCCCTGCTTATTGAGGGATGTCGGGTCGTGTGTAGCCATAAAAAGTTCAAGAAGTTTTTCAAGGCTAATGATATCAGGGTCATAGGAAACTTTAACAACTTCGGCATGCCCGGTTTTATCAGTACATACCTCCCTGTATGTTGGATTCTCAGTATGCCCGCCTGCGTATCCCGGGACTACATTATTTACACCTTTAATCAATTTGAAAATTGCTTCGCTGCACCAGAAACACCCTGTTCCTATAACCAATACTTTTTCAGACATAGGAAAACATTGCCGGGTTGGTAATAAATATTTTCAATGGCCTATCAGGCAAATAATATATACATATGAGTATTGATTTATTATGGAAAACGCCCTGAAAGGAATAAAAATACTGGATTTAACCCAGGCCATGTCCGGACCATTCGCTACTATGCTGCTTGGAGACCTTGGAGCCGATATAATAAAAATAGAACCTCCAGATGGCGATCAGACAAGATCATGGGCGCCACCATATATGGAGGGAATTTCATCATACTTCATGAGCACAAACAGGAATAAAAAAAGCCTGGCAATCAATCTTAAAACTGAAGAAGGAAAACAAATATTCAGGAAACTGATTGCCGAATCAGACGTACTGGTTGAAAATTTCCGACCAGGCGTTATAGAGAAACTTGGATTTTCATATGATATTGCAAGATCTATCAATAAGAATATTGTGTACTGCAGCATATCCGGGTACGGGCAAACTGGCCCTATGAGAGATTATCCGGGATATGACCTTGCTATTCTGGCTATGAGCGGGCTTCTTGGAATCACAGGAAATCCAGGAGAATCTCCGGTGAAGTTTGCTGTTCCAATTGCGGATATTACAACCGCGTTATTTGCAACGGTATCAATACTTTCGGCACTTTATAACAGGGAACGTACAGGTGAAGGGCAGTATATTGATCTTTCCATGCTTGATTCGAATTTCCTTGTATTGACGCATCAGTTAATGTCATACCTTTCAACAGGAAAAAATCCGGAGAAGCTGGGTTCTGCCCATTCCAGCATTGCGCCGTACCAGGCATATAAAACACTGGATAGTTATATAGTTATAACTGTGGGTACCGAAAAGCTCTGGAAAACATTCTGCGAAACAATAGATCCAGGACTGGAAAACCGCCCTGAATTTAAAACCAATGTGGATAGGGTTTCCCATCGTGAACTGTTGAAAAAGGAGATAGAGGATGCATTAAAGAATAAAACCACAGAAGATATCTACAGGACGCTTGTTCAAAATGGAATTCCATGTGCACCGGTAAACTCTGTAGCTGATGCTGCATCCAGTAGCCAGATAAAATTCAGGGAAATGATTATCAATATGGATACGGATTATGGCAAAATCAGAATTCCGGGCACTCCATTCAAATTATCAAAGACACCGGGGGAAATAAGATTCCCGCCGCCATCTCTGGGAAGTGGAAATGAGGAAATTCTCCGGAAACTTGGAATGACATCCAGGCAGATAGAGGAGTTGTATAATAAAAATATTATCTTCAAAAAAATGAAGGATGAATGATTGCAATTATTCATCGTATCTGAACTTTATCAGTTTTAAATCTTTCATATAATTTTTCATTATATATTTGGGAAGTTCCAATCCAGCTTCCTGGGCTTTCAGGCATAGAGCTACAGTTTCGTCATGTGTAAGAATTACAGACCTCCCTGATCTGTTGTATAAAATCATGTATCCCAGATCCTCACAAATCATGTTTCTATATGATATTTAAGGATTAGAATATTTGGCTTTAACTATTGTAGTTCGAATAATTGTCCAGGAAACGTTGTTCCACGAAAAATGTAATTATTATAATATGTGTGAACCGGAAGAATTCTGTACTTATGGCAATAGGGCTACAACTCTATTGGAGATTAAACAAAGGCTAACTATTTCCAGGGTGAAGCATTTAACCAAATTTTAAATATAAAATTATGTTGTTATGTTATGGAGTATACTAAATTAGGGTATACAGATTTAAAAGTGTCCCGGCTTTGCCTTGGCGGAATGTCATTTGGTAGTTCAAAATGGATGGCTGATCCGGAAACATCAAGGGCAATAATTAAAAAAGCCATAGATTACGGCATTAATTTTATTGATACTGCCAACATATACTCATCTGGAGAATCAGAGAAAATCATAGGGGAAGCTATTACAGGCTACAGAACCCAGCTTGTTTTGAGTACAAAAGGTGGTGGAAAGGTAAATGATTTCACACAGGGATTCAGCAGGGCAATTTTATTCAATGAAATAAAAAACAGCCTTAAAAATCTCAGAACAGATTATATAGATATTTATTTCCTGCATACAATATTTGATAATGTGGATTTCAGGGATACGGCACACACGCTATCTTCTTTTATTTCATCCGGAAAAGCTGGATATATTGGGCTTAGCAACTTCATGGGGTACCAGCTTGCCGAATTTTCAACAATAATGGAAATGCAGGAGAATATAAAACCGGCAATACTGCAGAACCATTATAATGCAGTTTACAGGGAAGACGAAAGGGATGCTATACCATTCTGTGAAAAACATGAAATTGCATATTCTCCATTCTCGCCTATAGCTGCTGGTTTTCTCTCAGGGAAATATAAGAGAGGATTGGAGAATGAAACGGTGCGGACAAAAACATATCCAGTAATGAAAGAACGGTATTTCAGTGATTCAGATTTTGATATACTTGAGAGTGTTGAGGATATAGCAAAGAAAAAAGGGGTAAATGTTCCACAGCTTGCCCTTGCATACGTGCTAAATAAAGGATTCATACCTGTCATAGGTGCTACAAAGCTGGAATACCTGGAAGATGATATAGCTGCACTGGATATTAAACTGGGGAGGGAAGAGATGGAAGCTATAGACCGGAATTATAAACCGCATAAAATTGTAAAAGGAACTGCCGGTTATTAGATTTACCTCTTGCTGTCTTTTATGGCATCATTGAAAAGATCTACCAGTTCTTTATCAACAACGTTGGCATCAAACATTTTACTGGCTATTTCACGCCTGAGCATTTTTTCACTGTAAAAATCAGTTTTGCTTCTTTCTTTAATTATTTTTATCCTTTCTATCTCCTTAATAAAATTTTTTGGATTTCTAGGTACAGCAACTCCGAAAATATTGTCCTGCCTTACAATGTACCTTGGACCCATGGAAGTGGATGAAACTATAAGGTAAAGCCCGGACGCCAGCCCTTCTATGGCAGAAATAGATAAAGACTCATTTATTGATGGGACAATCATCACATCGCTCTCCGCAAGGAGTTTTATTTTCTCTGCGTTGGAAACATATCCATGGATTACAGTATTCTGATTTTTCATCTGCTGGAGTTTTTCCATGTAAGGTCCCTTGCCTATAATATGAAGATTTATGTCTGCCTTCTTTTCAAGTTCAAGCAACATATCAACACCTTTACTTTCCATAAGACGACCTAGGTAAACTACGGAAAAATTGTCGTTATCCAGGCATTTATAGCCACTGAATTTGACATTATTATATGGAATTTCCCTTATATACGAACGATTGCATTTTATTTTTTCATAATACTGTGCCTGATACTTATTCTGTACATGAATGTAGAATTTCATTTTGTTCTTTAAAAGCTTATGGAATATCATGGTTGTAAGTATTTTAGAATAGGCTTTGGATGCAAAACCATACATATCAAGAACCTCAAAGTATGTTCCATGATTTCCAAGCACAACGGTTTTGCCTTCTTTCATCAATCTGTAACCCACATTTCTGAATAGTAAAGTTGGTGAAACGAAATAATAAACATCGAAATCCTTAATTTTTTCATATATACGATTATAGGTGTATATTCCTATAAGCCCCATGGATAATATATGTGAGAATTTCAAAACAGGGCCGGTTGCCATTATGTCAAAAGTAAAAGCATCAGGAACATAATTGAATGAATATTTGCCCGCTTTCGTTTCATACCCTTTCGGGATCCCCGCACCGAATAGGGTTACATCATATCCCTGCCTTACAAACAACTCTGCAATATCACGGGCATTTGCCTCGCCACCGCCTGCGAATTCAAGATTCATTGATCCCACTATAGCTAACTTCAACTGTAAACATGGAAGTAATTAATGAATTATATTTTAAATATTCTATGTTCTGGACCGCGGGTATTTAGAATAAATAATCCTTATCTATTTTATAAGTGAAAAACCAACCATAGTATTATTGTAGTTAATTCCCCACACCTTCTTGATATGACTGTTTTATATATTTGGAATAAATGAAAGTGATATGGAAAAGAAAAAAACATTAGATTACCTGTTTATTACATGGGGAAAACCATTTAGCAGTTCCTCAGGTGCTGTAAATAAGCAGATTTACTACATAGCAAATTCACTTGCCAGAGACGGGGCGACTGTGGGTATACTTTATATGTCTTACTCATATATTTCAAATTTATATGGATTTTCTAAAAAAAATAGCAGAATGGATATATTTAAAGGTATAGCTGGCAGGATTCTTTATAGTAAAATGTTAGGAAAGATATACTTAAATAGAATGCGGAGGCACAGTGAAGTTTTGATTGATGATAGAATACTTTTTTTCCTTTCAAATTATAAACTCCCAGCATTGAAGATAAAGAGGCTGGTCACAAGTTACTGGTGGGGCGTACTGGTTCCAGATAAAAGAAACATGGTAGAAAACATTTATTTTTTGCTCTATCATGATTATTCAGTTGATATACAGAATAGTAATCCTGAAAATTTAAAATATCTCTCAAAGGCCTACAGTATCAGTAGAAAAATTGCGGTTAATCCCTTAATTAATAAGAATTTTGACCAGAATATTCCATTGGTTAAAGAGGGAATAAATCTTGATGAATATAAGTCCAGTATAGATTTTGATAGCAAAGATAAGCTTCTTATGTTGGTTCCATTGCGGCTGAACCCGGCAAAAGGAGCCAAGTATGCAATAGACGCTTTAAAGCTTATACATAATAAATATCCGGATATTTCTATAAGTGCCTTCGGTGATTATAATTTGCCATTACCAGAATACATACAGTTTCACTACAATATAAACCAAAAAAGCCTCAAAAAACTTTACGGTGATGCAACATTCTTTATCCTGCCTTCAATTGAAGAAGGAATCCCAGAACCACTTATTGAGGCCATGGCTTCTGGATGTGTAACCATATCAACTGCCTGTGGTGGACCGGAAACTGTTATTGTACATGGTCAAAATGGCTTCCTGGTACCAATAAAAAACCCCGAGAAAATATTTTGGCAATTCGCCATATTGATGGAGGAGCGCATTGACTTAAAAAGGATTTCGGAATCAGCGAAAGCTACTGCAATGGAATATGATATTAATAAAACATATACAGAATTTCTTGACGCAATAAAATTCTATGAAAGTTAGAAAATAACAATGTATCTGTAATTTAGTAAATCAAAATAAATTTCCCTTTGAGTAAATCTACTTTTCTCCCATATTTTGTGGTTCTATTCGGATTTATTTAGCTATTCATAGTTTTTTCACTGTAGTTTGAATCATGCTTATCCCTGGACTCGTGAATGATTGCTTTACAATATGCCTAAAATTTAATTACCGCTCATTTCGTTAATAATGTTGAGTATACTTATATCGTGATTGAAAAAAATTGCATTTATAACCAGTTCTATAAATTTATTGCTATGTTATCGGGCACCGGCATCATTTAATATATTTAAATTATCAACTTTCATGAAATATTCAATATGTACAACTGTGTATAACTCTGAAGAGATTGTAAACCAATTTTTATCAAAACTTATAGATACAGAGCACGAAATTGTAATTTTGAATAGTTGTTCAACAGATAATACAGACAAATTATTAGCAAATTACCATGCTCGAATAAAATTAATAAATAGAAAATCCACAAGAGGCATGGGTAAAAAATTAGCAATAGAAAATGCTTCTGGGGACAATATAATTTTAATAGATTTCGATGTAGAGATACTTAATTTGAAAGAAATTATTGATACATACGAAGCAAAATACGAGAGGGGAAAAATTCTAGTTATACATCTGAATGGGTCTACATGCAACCCCAATATATTTGCAGGAGCAAGGGAAGTTTTTACAAATATAGACGCATGGCCAGATCTTAATTGTTTCGAGGACGTTTACTTTGAAAATGTATGTGGAAGTCTGGGCATAATTAAAACAACAGATCTCGTTACTGATTATAATTGCATGAAAATCCGGCATGTAGGCCCTGGCCAGGAAAGCAGGTATGAAAATAATATTTTCAAGAAGGCGTCAAGAAGAATAAAATGCGCCGCAGATGCCATATTTGTATCAGATTTTCATTTCAATGGGTTAATGAAATACTATAAAATTACAGGATTAAAGCGGTTCTATGTAGGATTACCAGAATATACTATCGCCAGGTTTTTATCGCTTTTAATAAAGGTTAAGAAACTTGATAATAAAATACTGGAATTGAAAAATAAATCATAAAATTTATAGAGATGGCAAATAACTTAAAGTATGATTTTCCATTCCACATTGAACGGAATTTAGTTCGTACGCACAGTATTCTATAGAATATAGAGATTTCATAAAGTAAATGCTATTGCAAATTTTTGTATTACCGAATATACTTAATGTAACAACATTTTAACTATTTTGTTGAGCAAAAACCGTATAATTCGAATTGTTATAAATTCTATTGTCAATATAAAAATTAATATTTAAGTTATATTTAATATTTAATTCCTAAATATAATACAAGTATCAATGTTTAATTAAAAAAACTTATATTTCGCAATCCTATGGGAGATTCAGAGAAGAGATAATTATGCTAGGTTATACAATTTTTAATAAATCACTGAAAAATATGAAATTAACGCCGGTTTTTGGAAATCCCGGAACTACGGAAATACCTATGCTGGAAGCTGTATCCAGTGATGATTATATGCTGACTCTCCATGATTCTATTTCTGTTGGCATGGCAGATGGAAGGGCACAGTTAACCAGAAAACCTTCATTTGTAAATCTGCACAGCATTCTTGGCGTTGGTAATTCCATGGCGTTTATTTATTCGGCATTTGTGCATAGGGTCCCGGTTATAATTACTGCAGGTGAACAGGATTCAAGGCATATATTCTATGATCCTCTGCTCTCCGGAAATATAGGTGATATGATTTCACCCTATGTTAAATACAAATTTGAAGTAAATTCTGCAAATGACATAGAGAAGTCAATTAGAAGGGCATATATAAGTTCAATGACACCTCCATATTCTCTATCTTTCCTTGGTTTTCCAATGGATATTATGGGTGAGGAGGGAAAATATTCAGGATTAAACATGCCTGATATCAATTCAAACGTCGTGGATATTAATGCGGTCAAATCTATTGCAGAAATGATTAATAATTCAAAAAACCCTGTTATGGTAACCGGGTATGAACTGGACATGTATGGGGGAATACAGTATGCAAGGGATTTTGCGGGCAAACTTGGAATTCCTGTATTTGCAGAGCCTTTTGCAAGCAGGGCGCCCTTTGACTCTGGCGATAAAAATTACGCCGGTGATTTGCCACCTGTTGCAGCTTTAATAAATGACAAACTTTCAGGATATGACCTGATTATTATTGTTGGCGGTGATATTAATCTTTATCCATATAGCAAGGCTGACCTCCTTGAAGGAAAAGAAATAATAAAGATAGGAATGGATATATCAGGAAAAATTGGGGATTCCTATTTCATGAACCCTGCTGCCTTCCTTCAAAGTGCAATAGAGTACATTAAGCCCAGGAAGCCTTCTGTGATACCGGGTAAACCTTCATTTGATAAAAATTCCCAGATTCAAAGAGTTATGCTTAAAATATCAAAAAACTTCGGTGATTATACCATATCCGACGAATCCATATCTGCATCTCCTTTCCTGAGAAACATTGTAGGATATAAACCGGATTCATATTTCATAGGGAAATCAGGACAGATTGGCTGGGCACTTCCAGCAGCTGCGGGCATGGCAACGGTAAAGGATAATGTATTATGTGTTATAGGTGATGGTGCATTCATGTATACAAGCCAGACACTGTGGACAATAAAGAACTATAACCTCCCTGTAAAAATTATAATACTGGACAATCATGGATACGGGATACTCAAAAAATTCTCTGATGTCAATTATAACGAAAGCAAGAAATACCTTTCATTTTCCATTGAATTAAAGAAAGTACTGGATTCCTTTAATATAGAATCAAGGGAAAATGATGAAACCATGGAAGATATTGAATGGCTCAGGAATATTAAAGGCCCTGCTGCACTTATTGTCAATGTCGATAAACCATATGGGTATAATCTGTTCGGATAAAGAGAATTTGATATTTTCTCAATTCCCACATGGATATAAATTTATAATTTTATTTATCTACAGGTTTTCAACAGTCCTTTTCAATACAGAATATCCATTAATTAAATCCTGATCAGATGAATATTCTTCCTTTGTATGGCTCCTTCCATTATGTGATGGAATAAAGATCATGGCAGTTGGAACTACCCTGTTCATATACTGTGCATCATGCCCTGGCCAGCTATATAATTCTTTATATTTCAGGTTGAGCGATTTGCAGGATTTTATTATTTCCTTCCTCATATCCTCATCGAAGATTGTAGTTTCCGTAGTCCACTGATTTTTGAAATCTACCGGCACACCTTCCTCTGAAGCTATTCTTTCTGATATTTCCTTTGCCATTTTTGAATACTCTTCTGCAGTTTTTTTATCAGGGCTTCTAGTATCAAGGTTCATTGTTACTTTTCCAGGTATAACATTGTATGCATTGGGGAAATTGTTAATTTTCCCTACCGTCATGGTTAATTCCTTTCCTGATGACTTTGCCATGTCCCTTACTGCTACGGTAAACCTTGATGCAGCTACAAGTGCATCTTTCCTTACCTTCATAGGTGTTGGCCCTGCCTGGTTGGATTCACCGGTAAAGGATACATTGTCAACAACCATTGTTACTATGCCTTTTGGTATTCCTACCTGGTAATTTTCCAGTTCCAGAACTGGCCCCTGCTCAATATGCAGTTCCAGGTACCGTGATATGTCCTGGTTTTTAACCCTGTTCTGTTCTTCTCCCATATACCCCGATTTCTCAAGGGCATCCTCAAATGTAATTCCATCGCTGTCTTTCCGGGAATACGTAAATTCCTTTGTGAATACGCCTGTTGACATTCCTGAACCTAAAAGTGATGGCTGGAACCTGGCACCCTCTTCGTTGGTGAAATCTATAGCTGTTATTTTTCTGTTCTTTAAAGTGCTTCCAAGTTCCTTTAAAAGCTGCATACCGGACATTACACCATAGAAACCATCAAACCTTCCGCCATTAGGCACAGAATCCATGTGTGAGCCTATAGCTGTATTGTCCTTCCCGGAACCCAGTGTTCCGAATATCAAACCGGCATCATCATGCTTTATATCTGCTTTTACTGCCTTCATTTCATCCTCAAGGTTTTTCCTGGCCTGTATGTCATACTCATTTAGTGCAAGTCTATTCACTCCATTTTCCTCAGACCATCCCACTGATGTAAGCCTGTGAAACATTGTTATAAAATCTTCATTAGCCATATTATCTACCATCTAAGTTTATTATTCATTAATATGTTACACACTTAACTTTTTTTGTATTTAGAGAAAAATATTGTTATGAACGTCTACGAATAATTATTGCACCCTGTATCTTAAAAAACAGCTTAAAAATTAAATGCCAAA
>JAJZWN010000028.1 GCA_021846695.1 Thermoplasmata archaeon | reverse complement strand
TCTTCTATTTCCTTCCATGAAACATATGTAGCTTTGAATTCCATTTTCTATCTATAGATAAGTGGTTATTGTTATTTTAACGTTCTTAGTATCATTTTCCCTTCTGACATTTCATGTACTTCTCTACAGTATCTGGTGTTACCGACCGGACTGGCCATATGAATCAGGAATGTGCCACAGTGCTGAAATCTTTTAAAATATAAAAACTCATTTTGCAGCATGACAGACCACTTCCCTCAGGAAGGGTTAGTTGACGTTCTTTATTCCGAATTCTGGACACGCTTAAGCAATTTCTCTACTGCCGGCAAAATAGTCGTATTGTTTTTGATCAATGGTTTAACAGAAGGATCAACAGCTCCCAGACTATCGTCGTATGGAATATAATCTATCGTAAATGGAATGCTCTGATCCATTTCTTTCAGTAAATCTTTAATTGAGCTTTCATTGCTACCCACACGGTTGAAAACAAGATGAATTTTCTGTATTCCAAGATCCCAGGCGAGTTTTATCGCACTGTCAGCTACCTGAACCGAATTGAATGAAACATCACTTACCACTATTGCATGGCCAAAACCCTTTGCAATAGCTCTTCCAAAGTGCTCAACTCCAGCCTCCGTATCCATCAGAATAACATCGTCATTTCTTAAGGAAATATGTCTAACAACTGAGTCAAGAAGATCGTTTTCCGGACATAAGCATCCTATTGCTGCCTTATGTAAAGTACCCATGACCAGCAGGCTTATTCTCTCATCAACATCAATTCCGAATCTGTCTACAACATCACTTACATCGGGATTCAGGGATAAAAATTCTCCCCAACCAGATCCGGGTCTGGCACCAGTCTTCTCCTCTATGTAATCCACATGCCTGTTCAATGGAACTATCTCCCTGGCCAACTCCCTTTTCATGCCCAGGGCATAGGGCAGATTCATCTGGGGATCTGCGTCCACTGCAAGAACATGGGATTCCTTTGCAAAAAGGTAAGAAAGAATTGCAGTTATTGTAGTTTTGCCGGTACCTCCTTTTCCTGTTATCACAATCCTGTTTCCTGGGCGATTAATTGCAAATTCTTCAGTTCCTTCTACCAACTTTTTGACTATTTCGTCTCTTTTTACTTCATTCGACAAGGTAAAATCCATCTGAATTCACCTTAAGAAGATAGACCCAGTGCTATTCTCTTCTCCCGTATCATGTCAATCATCTTTTGGGCGGCCGCCTCCGGGTTGAGTTCTGAGAATGTTTCAGCACCGATGCTGCCCTTCAAGTTCTCGGAGAGTATCTGTTTTACCTGTTCTCCACCCTCGATGTGTAGCTCAGGAGCAGTATGCACTGGAAGTCCCATTGATAAAGCCCATGTTCCGATTGCCACTGCCTTCTCGGCAATAAGTTCAGGTGCGGATGCAATAACCGGAAGGGCAGAAACATCTACATTAAGCCTCTCTGACAGCAATTTTACAAGGACACCGATTCTGGAGTTGTCCACACATGATCCCATATGAATAGTAGGAGGCAATGACTCCAGGCCTGCAAGTTTTCCAAGTGCCTTAAGTGTACCCTTCAAACCTTCACCAATATCAAATTCATCAACCCTGGCAGGATTCATAAAGCCTTCCTGTGCGGATATGTGTGCAATGCATCCTGTAACCAGTACCAGAACATTGTTTTTCAACAGTACATTTATAAGGCGCTCAGTGTAAAGTTCTTTTCTAAGTTTGGGATTCGGACACCCGACAATTCCTACCACACCGTATACGTCCCCACTGACAATGCTATCAATAAGAGGTTTCAGTGGGTCTTCCTTGTTTATCTTTCCCAGTAGTTCTACAATAGACTCTACAGAAAAACCACCAATCATCGGCTCTGTTTTCTTGGAAAGTAGAACACGGGACGGATCACGCTTCTCATATGCGAGAAGTGCCTGCTCAACAATTTGTTTTGCTACTTCATCTGCACGCTCAACAGAAAATTCAATGTGTAATGCACCCGGTATCTTCACGTATGGCATAGTAGTTATCAGCTTTGTGTGATAGCACGAGGCAACCTCCCCAAGAACAGGCCATATGCACTGAAAGTCAACTACCATTGCATCAAGTGCTCCTGTGGCTATTGCCAGCTCAGCCTGCATCTCATTAGCGGCCAGTGGGACTCCATGCCTCATCAGCACTTCGTTTCCACTGCAACATACTCCGACAACATTAATCCCTTTAGCTCCCAGCTTCTTTGCCTCTTCGTTAAGATTAACGGCCCATTCAAGAACCTTCTCTGCCACAAGTGGATTATGTCCGTGAATGGCCAGATTAACATAATCCTCTTTCAGTACTCCAATATTTGCTGTGGAACTCACAGGTTTAGGTGTTCCGAAGAGAATATCAGAAATTTCAGAACTCATTGTCAACCCAGGATATCCATCGATTATACCCATTTTAAGATCGTCAAGAAGAAGATTTGTCACATCAGCGTCATTACCCATACTGGTCCTGTGCATGGCGTTCATTATGGGTATCCAGGCATTTGTTGGTATTATACCCAGCTCAGTCCAGTGTTTATAGCTAGAAGAAGGGGCATAGGCCTTAACCCAATTCATTGGGGCATTGTCAACCTTATTGAAATCTCCGATTGATATGTCAGCTATTTCATTAGCAATTTCCATATCTGTTTTCCCATCTGACACTACCTGTAAATTCTTGGCCACTGACAATAATTTTTTTCTATCCTTGATTTCATAGCCCTTTATTTTTCCAGTGGCAACGAGCTTTAAAGTTTCAGCGATCTCGAATGCGTGTTCAGCGTGGGATGAGGCTCCTCCAACAGTTTCTCTAAGGAGATTCCTTGCAACTATTGTATCAGCAGTAGCACCACAAACTCCTCTTGTTGCCCCATTCTTGAATCTTACAGTGGGAATTCTGCATGGACCCATGTAGCAGATCCTGCAGCAAACACCCCACTCTCCAAACCAGCAAGATGGCTGCTGCTTGGATAATCTTTCAAAGGATGACGTTCCCACATCATTCATTATTTTATCAACAAGTTCCAGTGAGGGTTTAGTAGCAGGCGAAGATCCAAAATTACCCAGTTTTAGATCAATTTTCTCATTCTTAAGTGATTTAGTTTGTTCCATATGGGAATCATAATCTGGCACTTTATATATTTTCTGAATGTGGTAAATATATTCATAATGGATACAATGGATTTAAATAGTATACAAAACTGAATTTTTATGTGGTGTTATGAATTTTTCACGAATATTTGAGATAAAAAATGTTTAATCTGCCTCCGGTGAGGCTACGGTTGCCTGCCTGCCTTTTGACAGGATTAGGGGAGAGAGCAGGAAGGAGACAAGCACAATTAGAAGAGCCGGGATTATTCCATAGATTGATCTGCTTATGCTTACAAATTCTGCACTGATAAGTACCGGTATAATAGCCACGCCCACATTGGTGGCCACACTGTACATCGATGTGGCAAAGCCTGCCCTTCCAGGGTCTTCCACATAATTTATTATGGAATTCAGTGCCAGGACCCAGAATGCATTACCAAAGAACCCGAATATGAAGAACGACCCCGTTATTAGAACTGCAAAACTCGTATATACCAGGGAATACAGTAATATAATGGCAAAGACGAAGGATACCAGGGCAGTGAGCACTGTGCCTAACCTGATGAAATGATATCGCTCAAAAATGAATGGAAGTATCAGTGCCCCCAGTGCAGAGCCAAGGAATTCAACCCCGCCCATAAGCCCGGAAAGCTTTAAAAGGAAATTTCCTGTGAAATGGAATCCCAGTGCGGTAGCCGCAATATCGCCAAATAATATAGATATGGATGCCATGGCCATTCCTATGTACCAATTCTTTATCATGCCTGGCTTGAATGATCCACGCAGCGATTTTCCCTTATATTTCTCCGGGTATTGCGGCAGGTAAATGAACAGCCATATGGATGCAAGTATTGTTAGTATAGCAGGCAATGCCATAATGCCAGTCAGGGAAAATGCCAGATATATATAGGGGCCTATAAGGGCTCCTGAGGACATACCGAGAAACAGAAATCCGATGCTTAAACCTGTTATTGTTGCCGATTTTTTTGGGTCCATTGATTCAGCTATGCTTCCTACCGGTGCAAGGGAGAATGGATAGGCACTTGCTGCAACTATGGAAAGCACAAGAAATTCTGAATAACCCGTTGCAAAAATACGTACAAGAAGCCCTGCTGTGGAGAATGCCATTGCAAGGTAAATCGATGATTTTACAGTAAATTTTGCCGATAGGACTCCAGCAAGAAGCCCTATTATTGCCATGGTATATCCATATACTGAAAGAATCAGTACTATCTCAGAAAGTGTGGCTGACAGATGCGCCATGAGTTCAGGTATGACAGGTGCCAGTATAAACCAGCCAAATCCTATAGTGAAAACAAAGAACCAGTATGGTATGAGTTTCTTGACATTATCCATGACTGTTAATATCTATCAGGTAAATAAAATTTTATTCGTATTTTTGCGGACACAATTATAACCACTTAGGAATATTTAATAATCAGGAATCTATAAAATACTATGAATTTCTCATTCAGTGATGAACAGGAACTTTTAAGGAAAAATACTGCGAGATTTTTGGAAAAGAATTTAAAACCCTACGTCAGGGATATAGATGCAAAGGGAGAAATACCGGCCGAATTCTTCAGGAATGCAGGTGAAAACGGTATTATATCTCCTCTAATAAAGCAAAAATATGGAGGGCCCAGCCTGTCATTTATGGATTCCGTGATTATATCCGAGGAAATAGCTAAAGTGGATACCAGTATGGCAACATCTGTCTATTATCTGCTTAACACTTCATGGGCATATGTGCTCCAGAAATACGGTAAGCAGGAACTGAAAGATAAACTTCTACCTGAAATAGCCAGTGGAAACCAGTTTATAGGAATTGCATCAACAGAACCATCAGGTGGCAGTGATGTGGCCAATATTACAACCTCTGGAACAGTAAATAATGGGAAGGTCATTATTAACGGGGAAAAAATGTACATAAGTGGGGCACTGGAAGCAAAAAACAATGGAGGAGGCCATCTTACTCTTGTCAAAACGGATAAAGAAAAGGGGCACAGGGGCATAACAATGGTATATGTACCTGCCAGTGCAAAGGGAATTGAAATTACAAAACTTGAGAATATGGGAAGGATGGGCATATCAACAGCAGGGATAAAGTATGACAACGTTGAGGTGCCGGAGGAAAATATTATAGGAGAAATCAATGAGGGTTTTTACTATTCCATGGACGGTTTCAATCATGCCAGGATCATGGTGGCTGCGGCATGCAACGGGTTATCCGGAAAAATGCTTGAAGAGGGATTGGAATATATAAAGGAAAGAAAAGCTTTTGGAAAGTCACTCAGTGATTTTCAGGCTATTTCGTTCGAGGCAGCGGATTTAAAAACGGAAACAGAGATGGCTTTCCTGTTGAATTACAAGGCAGCATATCTTGCCGACGTTGATGACCCTGAATTCTATATATACAGTTCCATGTCAAAGCTGAAATCGCCACAGATTGCTATGGATACTGTAAAAAAAGTAATGATGTGGTTTGGTGCCTACGGCTATACGAAGGATTCTGGAATAGAAATGAGTGCAAGAGGAATTTTTTCCTATCTTGTTGGTGCTGAGGGTGCACTGAATATAATGAAAATGATAATAGCAAAGGCAATATTGAAATAACTATTCATGAATTAAACCTGCTGCATTATTAAATGTGTAAAGCAACTGGCACACAACAGAACCCTTAACTTTCTTATTTTTTCCGGTAAATTATAAAAATATATGAGGGTAAATATTTTATGGATTCGCCTGATTGGTGCAACCTCATATTTACGAAATCTCTCTATAGTGTTTCATCCACTATCCTGCTGTGGTCTTTCTGCTTATAATTCTAATATCAATAATTTCAGCATGTTGCAATACTTCAATATATAAAGGAAGGTTTAAATAGTCTGATTTGGATAGATGCATATGGCTTCTAATGCTCGGGTAAGATATCTTATCACAACTGTAGGTTCGATTATCACTATACTTTCAGGAATTATATTATTGCTGGTTCTCTTTATTACCGGTGTTGCGGGTGCAACACAGCTTGTTTTCTTCCATCCTGGTGGACTGATAACTATAGGTGGTGCAATAGTTCTTGCTATTATTCCAATAATATGGATAATACTTGCCTACATCATATATTCTATGGCAAATGAAAACAGAAGAACGGATAAAGTTGTTAACGGAGTTGTAATTATAATACTGGGTTTCATAATACTCATGATGGGAGGAGGATTCGTCATAGGTCCAGTTCTTGATATTATAGGCGGCTTTTTATTGATTTTATAAATTTCTTATCTGCCGGTATAATAATGCCGGAAAAATATTCTTTGGTATGTATTTATTTCCGGAAATGCCTTAAATATCCTTAAATAGTGATAATTATTAGCAGGCTAATGGATAGCATATTTAAATTAGGATTTCAGAAAAAGGAGACTGTCAGGCAGGCCGCCGGAGAGAGCCTCAAAAGATTTATAGTAATAGCTATTGTAGCCGGTTTACCTGCATTTCTGGAGGGATTTGACGGTGAGATTTATTCATTCGGTTCTACCTATATTGTACCTGCATTAACAGGGCCCACATATCTTTCCATAGGTCTGATACTGACTGGATACGCCATCGGCATAGCCATATTCAGCCTGGTTGGTGGGTACCTGTTTGACAGGTATTCGGTAAAGAATACCGTAATACTTTCTGTGCTGGTATTCTCTGCTTTTACTGTAATGACAGGATTTGTTAATACAACACCAGAACTGTTTATAGCAAGGCTGGGTGTGGGAGTGGGCGTTGGCATATTCCAGCCGGCTGGAGTTGCACTTTTAGGGGATATATTCTATGAAACAAGGGGAAAGGCAGTATCTGTATGGGCTACTTTCTTCTCTGTAGGGCTGTTTGCTAGTCCTTATCTTATAGAGCCTTTCCTTCCTGCATTCAGGCTTCCCTTTGAAATATCAGGTGCCCTTGCAATAGTTATCCTAATACTGGTAATAATGATAATACCTGTCACATACAAGAAAGAAAAACCAACAACTAAGCTGAATATCAAGAATGTGTTCAACAGAAACATTATACTCCTGTCCATATCTATTTTCTTCTTTGGAATAGCGTTATTTGCAGGATACCTTGGATATTTTTCTGATTATCTGATAAAGGGGCTTCTCATATCAAATGGAAATGCGGCAATAATAGCATCAATGGCAGGGGCAGGTGGATTTATAATGGCTTTTCCCATCGGTTTTATTGCAGACAAGGTAGGAAGAAAGTATATGGTAATAATAACATCGCTTCTTATTGCCATAGGTTCCGCTGGAATGTTTTTCCTGTTTACAACATTTGCTGGGTTGGTTGTATCCACATTCATATTCGGATCTGGATGGGGAGTGTATGTAGACCTTCTTGTGGCACTGGGGCAGGATTCAGTCGAAGACAGAATAGTTGGTACTATTTCTGGATTTCTGTTTTTCATATTTAATATAGGAACTATGATTGGTGGGCCATTATATGAGGCATTACTCCCTGGGGGATTTAAGAAAACATCACTCATATCTGTAATTATCCCGACATTTCTGGCAGTGCTATTCATAATATTTACCAAAAAAATGACAAAGAGCACAATAGATGAGCATCCAGAATTCGAGAAACACATATCATAATTTTATTATTTTAAATTTTTATATTTAATTTGCATTTCTTAATTTGTAGATGTGCCTGTGCAAAATGTACAGTGGTATTAATATTATTATTGTAGGCAATACCGCATAGTATGTGAAATACTTGAATGAAAAATATATATTTGATATTGCAGTGTAAATTACCAGTATAATCGCTATGGCACCTATAAGGTAATCCATCATGGCAAGTCGATCCATGAGGTTTGCATTTTTATCTTATATATTAACTTTTATTAACTGCATTGAAATTTTTGTTTCTGTGAGACAGATACTAAGTTTTCAGAGAAAATAATTAATATATACCTGTAGAATGTTTCTCTATGGATACGGAAGAGTACATTATTAAAATGAGGGAATATTTCCATGAAAACCCTGAACTGAGCTTCAAGGAATACAGAACAGCCGACAGGATAGAGGAGGAATTAAAAAATATGGGCTTAAAACCTAAAAGGATTACTGAAACGGGTATAATAGCTGATATAAAGGGAAATGGAGAAAAAACGGTTGCAATAAGGGCAGATATGGATGCTCTGCCTGTTACTGAAGAAAACCAGACCGGTTATATATCCAGAAACAAGGGAGTCATGCATGCGTGCGGGCATGATACCCATATGGCAATGCTTCTTGGGGCAGCAAAAATGATGATAGAAGAAAAAGATAAGCTAAATGGAAACATAAGATTGATTTTCCAGCCTGCTGAGGAACTGCCACCTGGCGGTGCGCTTGAGATGATAAAAAACGGTGCACTGGATAATGTGGATTTCATAATAGGGCAGCATATCTGGGGTTTATTCCCGGCAGGGATGATAGCCATATATTATAAGGAAATGATGGCAAATGCAGACGAATTCGATATAAAAATACATGGGAAGGGTGGCCATGGGTCTGCACCGCAGGATTCCGTGGATGCTGTATATATAACTGCACATCTTATTGAAATGCTGAATACCATTGTTTCAAGGGAAATTGATCCACAGGAACCGGCAGTAATAACTACTGGAACAGTGAATGCAGGTTATAGATATAACATAATAGCAGCACATTCTGAACTTGCCGGAACTGTCAGAACCTTCAGCGCAGAGGTTCAGGAAAAGATAATAAAGAGAATTAGAGACATACTGGAAGGCCTGAAATCTATTTATGGCATTGAATACGAATATGAATACATCAAGGGATATCCCGTGCTTATAAATAACGAGAATATATCCAGAGATATAGAACAGGCGGCTGAAAAATTAGTTGGAAAGGAGAATATAGTGCATCCAAAGCCCAATATGGGTGGGGAGGACTTTGCATATTTCCTTCAGAAAGTTCCAGGAGCCTATTACATCCTTGGAGGCGGAAATATTCAAAAGGGGATAAATTCGGCTAACCATTCTCCAACATTTGATGTGGACGAGAGTGTACTTTACACAGGGGCAAAGGTGTTAAAGGAAGCGGCTATGTACATACTCAATAAGGAAATAAAATAAACTATTTTTATTATATTATTTTTTTTATCCCAAACTATTTATGGCCCAGACAATTCTACATTATGAGCTTTAAATCCGAACTTACAATAGATGTTATAGACACACATACGGAAGGCGAACCCACAAGAATTATGTTCTGGAATAATATACCAAGAAATTTAAAGGATGCACTTTCTGTAAGAAAGTACTTCATTGAACATTATGATTATATCAGGAAAACACTGCTTCTGGAACCAAGGGGACATAAGGATCAGTTTGGTGCCATATTGCTTCCACCAGTAAACCCGGAAAGTGATTATACTGTTATTTACCCTACTACAGAATCCTATCTGGATATGTGCGGCCATGCCACAATTGGTGTGAGTATGGCACTGGTTGCACTGGGATATGTTCCATTTGAAGGCAATGAAAAAACCATTATATACGATACAGTGGCAGGAACCGTAAAGGCAAGGGTAAAAATAGAAAATGGAGAACCGGTATCAGTTTCAATAGTAGACGTAAAATCATACTTTGTCAAACAGATAGATATAGACATAAACGGGAAACCAGTAAAAGTAAATCTTTCATATGGTGGAAATTTCTATGCTATTGTAAATTCTGACGATTTAGGGGTTGATGTAGAACCTGAAAACATAGACAAATTGCTGGCTTATGGAAAGGCCATAAGGGCGAAATCCTATGAAATATTAAAGGAGATATATCCTGACAATAAGAAAAACTTCTATCCACTGGCTATGATCACTGACAGTAAGCATGATTACCGTGCAATTGTTACATTCTCCGTGAACAGTTTTGACAGATCCCCATGCGGCACTGGAACCGCTGCAAGGGCTGCCCTCCTTGTGCATGAGGGTAAACTCGCCCTGGATGGACAGTATGTGAATGAATCAATTATAAGGACAAAATTTTCATGTAAGATAATATCCTCAGAAACTGTAAATGGCAACATTGTCATAGTACCTGAAATTACTGGAAGGGCATGGGTAACACAGCTATGCAAAATAGTGGTTGATCCATCAGACCCGCTGAAACATGGATTTTTGGTCCAGTGAATATATAAATGGCATTCAATAAATTTATGTACTTTTATCCAATAAATTATTATAAATGGCTAAAACAATCTATGTTTATTTGAACAACAAAATTACAGGGCCTAACGGGTATGCCGTGGAGATTGTCAAATCCCAGAATGGTAAGTATATAACTGTAGAAGGAAGCGATAACATAACACTGGAATATAAAGAAGGCAGGTATATTGTAAACCATAATTTCATAGAGGAAGGATATCTTCAAAAAAATTCAATTATGGACTACCGTGGAACGCACTTCAGTGTGGATAAAAATGGAATAAAAAACTTTAAAAAGCAAAAAATTAATTTTTCCATCTATTCTGGGAATAAAGAAATTGCCTACATAAATACGTTCAAGAATAGCCTTAACATCGGTATTGAATATACAGATTATGTTGCACCTGTGATAATTTATATTTCAGTTCTCTCCAGAAGATTGAAAACAAAATTTGGGCGTATCTATCTTAGGGGCAAAGCAATGTCTATCGCAGGGTCATCGCTATACGGTTTAACTGGTATATTCTCCATGATGAGTGTTGGGATTAATCCGTTTATTATTTTTGCCGTGACCGTATCATCTGTAGTGGTATTTACCGTTGTTATAGTCCTGATATCCAAGAAGAATATATTCTGACTTGAGTTCCGCAGTTTAATTTTTGTGAGAATGCATGCTCAAAGAATATAACATTGCTTCTCTGTCGGATTTCACTCTTTTTTTGTCCGTGCACCATTCAGGATTTTCTCCGGGTATGGAATGTTCATCTGATTGAAGAGATCTAGTGCCTGTTCTAATTTTGACCTGATCATGACAACCCCTGACTCAAGGCGAACAGGTGTAACCTTCAGGTATGAGAGAATTCGTCTTCCCTCTGATATTTTGATTTTCACTTTCTTTTCTATGAGTCTTGAAAGCGGGAGCCTGAATTATCTAGATGTTGTTCCAATGGCAGTTTGGAATATGGAACTGTATATATCATCGAGGAGCATAGAAGCATCGGATGTTCTCAAAAGCATGGGCCAGCCATATCCTCAGATCCGTAAATGTGCACATACATAATTATCTGAAATGTTACGGGAATACTTTAAAACAGGTGTTCATCATCTTACACTGATAATGATTGTCATGCGGAAATTAAGTTCTGATTATTTACCATTTTTACTGCAGGTACGGGTTTATATATAAACCGTGTGTCTTTTCCATTTGATAAATGTGTTACCTGTCTGTTCTGCTACCAAGATATACCAATTTAGTTTTCAAGGGCTTAGCCTGATCAAGTTCGGGAATATTGCAATTACATTTCCATTTACAATCCACTGTAATTATATGTCCTGCAGGCCAATGTGGTAAGCCTAAAATATTGCTTCTTGTGATGTGATGAAGCCAGTTTGAATTAAAATTAACTATGGGATGTCCACAATTCTTACATAAACCAAATTCAAGACTTCTCATCTTTAAACGCCACCTATTGTTTTATTATCATATTAATCCGATAATAACATATGAGGCTTTCTATATATCTATGCAAATATAGTTCTTATAACCATGACTTTACATCTATTTTATTTTTATTGACCTAGAAGTGCCATTTTTTAATGTTTCCCAAATATTATTGTGTGGGTGCACTAATCTTTAATCATGCTTTCCATATCCATTGTTTTACCTATGAGATCAGAGATCTCTGATTTACGTTCTATTTTAGATGTTACATTCTTTCCCCTTTCTGCGTAATCGAGATTTATGTGCTCAGGTATCCTACTATGAATATAAGGGAAACAGATTCATCATGTAAATGGATTATATTGTATATGAGTGCAAGAAAGGTGTATGCTATAAAATTCATCCAAAATATTGCTGGGAAATGAATTTACACTGGATAATAAGGGTACATACGGCAATGTAATGGAAAAATTAATAAATAGTATAAAATTAATATCATTTAGCTATATGTATTCCAGTAATAAGACATTAGATAGATTTGGCATAGAATATTCATATATTGCATCGGCAATGAACTGGTCTGCCCCCTTAAATAATGAGACAAAGTTGTCCTATAGGGTTAAATATATATTAAGGGATGAATTGAAAGGAGCCGGGGGAACAATGACAGATGCGGGGATAGGCCAGGCTTCCTTCTTATGGGGATGTATGTAAGGTGGTTTTGTGAATTATTACGGTGTTAAAGGTTTAATATATAGCAAAATTCTAATATTTCTATTATTGATAGCCTTTGTAATATTTTTAATAATGTATTTTTATACACATAAAATTTCAATCTTATTATCATCACTTATGTTTTTATCACTTTCATTTACATATATATTTATTTACGAATTATATAAGAAAGGCAATATTCATTTCAATGAATTAAGTGCAGAAAAGAAAAAATACAGAAAGGAATTTTTATTCTACAATTTAATGGCATTGCTATTAATAATTTCAGTTCTTAATTTTACTGCTAATTTATACGTACACCTATTATCATTTATATTATTCATAATATTTGTATTGTATAACATAAACAGATATAACAATAAATTATATTTACGATAAGTATTGTGTGATTAATTTTACATATCCAGGTGATAAAGTGGGTAGAACTAAAACTACCCTTTATAACAGAGTAAAATCTCAGTGCTTTGTAATTCCCCTTAACGGACATTGTCGACTGAAAATTTTGTATAATACTCATAATGATATAATAAATAAAATACCTGTCCTTAGCCCTGAGGATGAGAATATTATAGATGATCTTCCCAGGAGGATAAATGAACTTGAAAGGGGTTTGATAAATACCTGGATAAGACATCCCAAAAATGCTGGTGACAAGAAGGCGACCTTATGGGTGCAGAGTGGAAAGAAATGCAGAAATCACAAACAACAGTGTCAACACTGTGAAAAAAAAACCTGGTGCTGTTAAATGAAGTGGTATAAATTTAA
Organism: Thermoplasmata archaeon; assembly: GCA_021846695.1. The sequence goes on along the minus strand of JAJZWN010000028.1, from coordinate 2,117 downwards.
GAGATCATACTACAAGTTGTAATTAATAAATTTAAAATATTTGTAATACATACTATAGTATGAAAGATTATACCACAGTATCTGCAAAAATCTCGGAAGAAGAAAGGGAGGAATTAAAAAAACTTGGGCTGAACCCTACAGTTATTATAAGAAAAGCCGTGCAGGAAGAAATTAGAAGAGCAAAGAATGAGGGTTTAATTGAGAAAATGAAAAAAATTGCTCCTATAATCTCTAAATTAAAGTTAGATGAAGTCGTATCAGACATTAGGGAGAATAGGGAAAGATGAATATAATTGATGCTTCTTCAATATTCAATCTTTTCCAGGAAGGGAAATACGGTACACTCCTTGACGGCGCAACCATTCCTCTTGCCAAGTATGAAATAGGCAATATTTTATGGAAGAATTATAAAATTAGAAATAGAATTTCAAAGGAAGAGGCAAGGGAATCTGGTACTATTCTATTTGAATTAATTGATTCCATGGAACAGGTTGTTCCCCCTCTAGCTTCTACATTATTTTTGTCTCTGGAAGAGGGCCTCACTTTCTACGATTCGTCATATCTGGCATCCGCTATTGAGACCGGCTACAATCTTGTAACAGATGACATAAAACTATTGAAGGTTGCCGAATTAAAGGTACCAACGCGAAAGAGTTCAGATCTAAAATGAGGTTTCTCATCCCTGAGTGACAGCCTTTCCTGATCATCCACCTATAAATTCACTATATTATCAAATATCGAAGCTAATGTGGTGTCCACATATGTATCCTGAAAGTCCTCATAACCACTAGAGTGAGCCATACAACTGCAACTATAAATGGAATCAGTGGTGTCAGGGCTAAAACTTTATAATTTGGTGGAAGAAAAAGTCCCAATACAACTATAGAGATTACAAGCCCAATTATAGGTGCCGTTATCATCATAAAGAGTCTTCCGGGGCAGGGATCAACATAAGTGAGGAAGAGTTGAATCATATTCATGGTCCTTAAGATCAAAATGCTGCTTCTGGTTGCATTTTGGACATTTGAATATCCGTACACTGCCGATCCTTACTGCTGTAATTGAACCATATTTTGAAGGTGTAAAATTGAATTCATATTTGCAGTTCGGGCATTTAACTTTTGAGGTTATCTTTTTAACAAATTCTTGAGGAATAGCTAATGCTATAAGAGAGTTGATTGATATCGATATTTAAATATTGTTTAGATAGCTGCTCTGTTGAACAAATATTCTGATTTCTTCTTTTTCCACTCTTCCTCTGATTTTATTCTCCTTTTCAGCCTCTAATTCATCTGATTTACCTCCATCTTTGCCCTCTGGTTTATATAGTCATATATCCAGAGCCTCTGGTATCCCTCTGCTTTCAATCCTTCTGTAGACCTGCTTACACAGTTCTCTCCAAACTTCCTCTTTACAGCGGAGAATATTCCTTCAGTCCCAGGCCACCTCATTCCGTAATGTTTCTCTTCTGCCCACTGTTTGTAACCTTTCTCCCTGTATTCCCTTACCTCCTTTCTTCTGTGTTTTGATCCCCTTTGCCTGTCAGTGGAGGCATTCTTCCTGATCTTGATCACCGGTATGGCACCGATGGAATGTGTAAGGTTGAAGAGATTGTTCACATCGAATGCACCATCACCGTAGAATGTTTTTATATTTACTCCCCTCTTCACTGCTTCTTTTATGTGCCTGGATGCAGTTTCTGGTTCAGATGATCCAGTACCCTCTATGTGTGATTCTATCCCTATGACCTTCTTTGTCTTCACATCTGCTGTTATTATAACAACAAGATGCTTTCTCTGCCTTGCATCGGGATCTCCATATTTCATTATCCGGTAAGAACCTGCATTGTTTGTCTTCATTCCAGTGCCATCGGTACCGAGTTCTGCATACTGCATGCCTGAAATATCAAGGTCAGGAATCTTATCATGTATGCGGTGCCATATGGTGGTATAATCACCATATTCTGGTATTATCCCAAGATTAACAAGTGATCTTGCCATTCCCTCGAGGCCACGGTAATCCAGATACTGGTGCCATATCATCATGAACTGCATGAACGATTCCGGGAAGAGGAATGGTGATCCCCTTTTGCCAAGATTCATTTTCTCAAGTTCAGA
>JAJZWN010000153.1 GCA_021846695.1 Thermoplasmata archaeon | reverse complement strand
TGATTTTATGATACTTCATTTGCGATATTATGAAATAATTAAGCTCTGTCTTCCCTGAACCTGCCATGCCTGTAATTGTGACATTCTTGTTGTGAGCTTTTATTGAAAGTATATCATCATTGAAATCTATCCTCCGTGGATACAACTCAAACCGCTTTATTTCTCTGCCTGTCTTCTGGTCGCTTTTTTCATACTGAATTTCTTTGACAACTGCGATTGCATATAGCCCGCTTTCTTTTGGCGTTTCGTCTTGCTTTTTATATAAGATTATCGCACCTATAATCATACCGAAAATGGCTAACACTATACCATAAAAATGTATAAAAGGGTAAGAAAAAAAGAAAATTACAAAACTAAAAAGTAGCGACATAGCGATGATCTGTGATTTTGAAGCTTTCACGTGTGGTGGTTTATTCATTTTATCATCCCCTTCTTTCTTTGAAGGTTCAGATTATTAGCCCTATCGTTATCCAGAAGGTCAAGCAAAATTAACGCCTGACCAATCAGTTCGGATGGCTCAATCTGGTCGGGTAAAGACAAGATAAGAGGTAAGAGTGGCGAATTAGGAAATTTTTGAGCGTATTCATGTTTTAATTTACTAATGAGAATTTTCCTTCTATGCTCGAGTTCTTCCATAAGATATTTACCCGCAAAAGGTATTTATAACGTTAAGATATTTTCAAAACATATGGGTTATAAAAATAAAAGAATACATGACTATGACGAATGTGATTATTGTGAAATTATCATAGATTATATGCACAAACGCATTGCCCATCAAAAGGAGCTTTTAATAAATGATGAAAAAATTCAAATCGAAAATAAAAATTTTCCTGTCTTTGGATTTGAATTTTTATGGAATATTGAAGAACTAAAGATATCGCCAAAAACTCTTAGATTACATATTAACGCACTAATAAAAGAAAATAAAATCTTTGTTATTAAAAAGGGCAATACATTTAGTAATACTGCTTATTCGTTAATTCCCACTATTTCATTAGTCTCAATAACTACTAAAACCTCAACCTCATAACAGCCTTGCCATTAGGTAAAACCGCTTCAAAATCGTATCCTTCCTGTATGTATTTCTCCACATCGCCAACGGGTATGACCTTCTGCTTCGCTCCGTTCTCCGTCATAGCACCTGCTACCTTGTCCCTTAACAACTGCTGAAACTCCTCGTTGCTGATATTCGCTAAATCTATCTTGTCTATCTCTTCCTGCTTATAGCCTACTGCTGATAAGAGCTGTTGCTGTAAGAATAGTTTGGCGTTGTCCTCCGATACTTCGGATATTCTTGTCTCAAGGAATTTAAGGCATTTCTTATAAGATTCCCTCATCTCCTCTATCATATCAGGAGGTAATCTCTTATTTGTGCTGTATCTCGCCTCTATGTCGCCCTTATGACCCATTATGAACTGCCTCCAAGGATGCGATATTAAACCCTTTGATTCCGCTATGTCTAAAGCTGTGCTGAAATATGCCCTCAAAACGTAGGGTCGCCAATTAAAACCAGCATTAACAATAGCCTTTTTAATGTCTCTTGCTACTAACGCTGTTCTTAGGTGTTCATTCCGCTCCTTTCCTCTTTTCTTCTCTCCTTTTGGGTCTAATTGCAGGACAGGAGAATTAAATGTTAGCTTTTCTCCTTCCAATACCCTCTTTCCTAAATACTCTGCTAAATAGTCCAATCCTTCCTTGCCAAGAAATGTAAAATACTCATTCCTTGCCTTAGACAGATTGCTCCTTATTCTAATTTTTGCAGGAATTTTCTCAAATTCTACTCCTGTGCTTGATATTTTAACCCCTTCAATGTCTGAAAGTCTGAGGCAATCTGTCCCTTCGTAATCTCCTAACGCTTCCGGTCTTAAACCAGAATATGCCATTAATGAAATCGATATCCTTGCTCTTGGAGTAGCCATTCTTAATATCTTTCCCAATTCCTCTTTACTCGGCACTCTCTCATTTTCCGACCTAATATTTCGGTTCTCATCTTTTATGTTGATGCTCAGTTTCACATCGACTCCATTGAATTTAAGCCACGAAATCAGCGGTTTCTCTACATAAGAAATATATGAGCCAGCCTTACCTTCTGCCTCAAACTTCCTGATTATATCCATGACTCTATATCTAAAATCATCTCTCCTTGCAAGTTCTAATAATTCCGTTGGATTTATATTATCTCGCTCACACCATAAAAGTAAGTGTCTAAAATAAGTCTCTGCTGTGATTACTGAATGTGCCTTTAGGTTCTCATACCATCTCTTCAATTGTAGATTAAAATCTGGGCTACCCTCTGTAATGTATTTCTTATATTTCGGCTCCCGTGTCATATGTAGATAATCCAAACAAATATAAAAAGTATCCGTTTATTTAATTAAAAGGATAGGTAGGGAGTCGAACCCTATTAGATGGGATCTGCAGTCCCACGCATGACCGCTCTGCCACCTATCCATTGATTCTGCCATTCTTGATATTCACGCAATATAAATTACTTAAGCTAGAAA
>JAJZWN010000152.1 GCA_021846695.1 Thermoplasmata archaeon | reverse complement strand
GATTCTGGTGATGGATCTGACTGATCAGCCTTTATAATTCTGGTAGGCACGGAACGTTATTGGGATTCCATTTATAACCGATGCCATGGAATCGACCAAACTGGAAAGTTTATCAAAATCGATAAAAATCCGGTAAATATTCAGTGTTTGATGTTCACTCGAACTGGCATCATCGGCCGGGAGACTATCATTGATCTACTCCAGTTAGGTTCGCATACCTCCTGACCCACCACATCGATCATATTAGATCACCCCTTTTGTTTTCTCTCATTTCATTTTTCACCTGTTTTCAGGCTTTCCGTCATATATTTACCTGAATTCGGCATCATTTAGATATCTCCTCCTAAATACTCTGGGTGCAATTTACTCGTTCTAATGGTGTGGCCTCACAGCCTTTTCAGTCAATGAATACGTTTTCAATGATCCTTCAACCGTCAGAAAAGCCACTTATCTTGCTTACCCAGGTAAAACCGACTTAGGTCACATGTGAAACAATTCAACATCTCCATCCTGTTCTGGAGTTAATCTTCCGTGGACTTCTGGATGAAACGCGTGACATTCACACGGATTCTACCGTTAATCTAACATAATGGTTGTAATATAATGACATAGTTATTTATCATTTCTTAGGGAAGATAGCCTAATCCCATTCTCCATGAAATTCATCCGTCCTTATGTTTAACCAGTTTCACAAATCTATTGAAGGATGATCTGTTAACATTCGGATCAGTGTTCAGTTTAATCGTTCACTGTTCCAGTGGAAAATTGAACACACTAACTTTTATCTTCCTTCAATAGGTCATTCAAATTTGATCCCTTATCAACTTTTATAGATATAGTTCCCACAATAATGATGTAAAGCCATGCAATCAGGGAGAAAAATCTTCCAAAAGAATAGCTTGCAAATTGTATATGTCCAGTTAGAACTTCGGGAGATATCGGAGGCAATGCAACAACACCGGAAAGTAGATAAACGGCAAGATTAAATACTGTAAAAAACACCGATGGCAAATACCAGATTCTCAACCCCAGTAAAAAAACCAATCCTATGACGATAAAGGCAGCCACTTCAATTTCCAGCCAGAACGTCACGTAGGGAAAAGAGGACGGAGAGGCATAAAGGTGTGCAGCAGCATTAAGAAGAGCAAAAGTCAGAATCGTAAATCTGAGGAACTTGATCTTTGAGTATCCACCGGTAAGGCTTTGCAAAAATTCATTCATGTTATTCCAGACATAATGCATTAATACAAAGGCATTTGCACTTATATATGAGGCAATACAGTCATGTATGGGTATTACAATTCACGTACTGAGATATTTTTCACATCGTGTGCTTTACCTTTTCACCGCAGGACATTCTGAAGAATTCATCTGTGGTTCCACATAGATCGTACAGTTCATGGATTTGTATTCTACCATCTTCCGGGCTTCTGAATATGGTCATCTGTTCAGATATTCTTTGAGTTTCTCCATGAATCTTATAACAACACTTCACCAGAATATAGAATATTATCCATTAACAGTTAGGACGTCCTGTGGATGATTCGATCAGTTTGATCAATTCCTCCCCAATCCCGGGATTCCTTTACACCTCCCTTTTTCCTTTCCCATCCATGATCACGAATCCTGTCCTTTAGCTCCTTCTTATCCGTAATCTCTTTCATTCCTTCTATAATGGTACTGCGAGACAGGTCAGTTGCTATAGATACAATTCCTATGCCCGCATAACCTATTGAAAGGCTCTCATTCCCTGCCCACAATCTCCTCGATTGTTCAATGAAGGTTTCTGCCGGGTTATTGTATTTTTCAGTTACTTCTCTGACCAACTCCTCTTGGCCTTTGATTCTGCTTATTACATGCATAATACTATGGTGGATAAATGGCCATGTAAATTACCTACAGTGCCACATGTGATCCAGCGTGTTTCTCAATGAAAATCTTCCTTTGTTCATTGGGATATATCTTAGTTCTGTAGGATCTATACAGGCCATTTATGTAACTGTATTGTGGTTTTTACACATAACGTCCGCTTTAATCCAAATGCTGAAGTCATTACTTTTCCCGATCACGAGAGTAAATAGGCGCAAGTTGATATTCAATCTGTGAAGCATCATCAACTACTTTTTGTTTAATTTTTGTGGCTTTCTATTTCTAAAATCATTTATAAAAGCTACAGCATAGAAGTAAGACCACACTCCGGCGAACAACAAGAACCAAAAACCCAGGAGCGCCGCTGCAAAACTGTTCCAGCATGGATGATACCTGATCTCAGCAGATGTCTTATGGAAATGAATGAGAAGCTGTATAAATACGCCTGGCACAACTTCCAGAATTATTCTTTCCCTTTCAATTACACAATCATTCAGATGGGATTTAGTTTAGTTTATACAAATTCTTCTCTGATTTTCCAAAAAATTCAACAAATTTAATTAGGATAGTCGACCTTTATACCTGATTACCAATGGAAACCGACAAATACAGCATATTTCTGAAAATTAGTGAAAATCTTGGCGAATACGATGGGTCTGAACGCGTG
>JAJZWN010000151.1 GCA_021846695.1 Thermoplasmata archaeon | reverse complement strand
ATGGCCAGAATGAAGGCTCGGAAGAATACGTATGGATCGAAATGAAAAATGACCAAATACTACCCCATTCCCTATATCACGGGTTCAGCTGATTAAAAAATATGTGTTAATGTGAAAGAGTTCAGGTGATAAAAAATACAAACATTATTCAGGATATTTCGTAGACCTCAAGACCCTGACTTTTGCTTTAACCGATAATAAGCATACGTTAGATTCAGCTTGTAAGGACTTTGAAGCGTCAAGAAAATTACACGTTGAAGAACATGGAAAGATAACTGATGAATACATCGATTACAATATTCAGGATGTTAGAAGTACAGCTGATCTATACGAAAAGGCATTAAACCGTTACAAGATGTTTAATCTGAACAAAGAGCCTAATAAATTGTATTCACCAGCATCTATTGGCAAAGCATACCTTGAGAAAATGAACGTACATTCGTTTTTAGAGCAGAATCCAAATTTTCCTAAAAAAATATTAGGCTATACAATGTCTGCGTATTATGGAGGTAGAACTGAGGTAAGGATACGTAACAAATCAATTCCGATTACATATCTTGATTTTACTTCAATGTATCCCACCGTTTATTCACTATTACGGTTAGATAAATTCCTCAAGGCTAAGAGGATAAAGTATTATGATAATACTGAGGATGTCAAGCGCTTCATTGAGAACTTGAAGATTGAAGACCTGAGAAATCCTAAGACTTGGCAACAAAACGAGATGCATTCAATTGTGAAGATAAGACCCGATGATGACATATTGCCAGTAAGAATGGAATACTCTAAGGTAGCAAAGAACATTGGAATTAACTACTTGAAGAGTGATAAGGAATTGTGGTATACAGTTGAAGACGTAATATCTTCAAAACTGCTCAACGAAAAAATACCTGAAATTATTCAAGCTTATACATTCATTCCTGAGGATGTTCAGGATAATGTAAAGGATGTCAGCATATCAGATATAACCATATCCACCAATGATGACTTCATTAGAAGAGTCATTGAGGAGCGAATTAAGGTTAAGAAATCTAACCGAGCTGACAAAGACCAGATACAGCTGATATTGAAGATAATTGCTAATGCGACGTCTTACGGAATATATATTGAAGAGAACACAAAATCACTGGATAAGTCTAGGGATGCTGATGTATATTCAAGCGAAAGTTTTACATCTAGAGTAAGTAAGATCGAGGATACTGGAAAATACTTCAATCCAATAATGGCATCACTGATTACCGGATCAGCACGATTGATATTAGCAATAGCTGAATCTATTTCTGTTAAGGACGGATACATCGCATATATGGATACGGATAGTATTTTTGTATCACCAAATAAGGTCAAGGAAATTCAGAATTTCTTTAAACCATTAAATCCCTATTCTGTAAATGTTGATATGTTTAAGATTGAAGATGATGATAGTCATAATCCACTAGACAACATCATGTTTTATGGAATATCAGCTAAAAGATATTGTCTGTATAAAATAGATAACGGTGAAATTGACTTACTAAAATATTCAACACATGGCTTAGGTCATCTAAAGGATATTGACGGTAAGCAGATATGGAAATCTATTCTTACAAAGGATTTCAAAGAATATTCTAACAGGATTGCAATATCTCAGATAACAATTTCAAAGCCGTCAAAACTTAATCGTTTCAGGAAAATGAATTCCAGTAAGCCGTATGATAAACAGATCAAGCCATTCAATTTTATGCTGATAGGTTCAGAGAAAAACGATGTTATACCATGCTTACCTTATCGTAAGGATTACAACGGCTTACAGTATGAGAAATTCGTTGACTATAAGAGTAATGCATCCTCTAATAGATTGCCTCTGCCGTCAACTGAATACTGGTATACTTTAGACGACGTCCTTACACAATACGTTATGCATAACGATAACAAGTTTTATTACGATAATGAAGGAATAGCCAATAGGAAACATATCATTGCTGATAGGATAAGATACATAGGCAAGGAAACCAATAATCTTGACGAAACACAGATTACTGGTATTGATGCAGATTCATACCTTGAGTATGATAACCTCAGGGAATTCTATGCATGGGTCTTGACATTGAAGCCTAAAGACGTTAAGGACGGGAATATATCCGAAAGAGGATTAAGAAATATTAAACAGAAAATCAGGAATGGAAGTGGATTAAAAAACAGATCAAAAATTATTAAAATCCTTTTTTTAAAAAATACTTGAATAAGGACAATTAAAATTCTTAAATTGAAAATTAAAAACAGCACGTTTTTTCTTCTTATCCACAAAAGCGGCACGTTTTGAAGTCTTGTCTATATCCCCCCCATTTACTTGGCTGACTTCCCACAGTGGGCAAGTGTGGCTCTCTACTCCGGGGAGCGTGATTTAATGAATGTATTGACATATGTGATTATAGACAATTTCTAACAACACATTAATTTTGGCCCTTGATTGATCTTTGAGGAAATTACAGTGAATTCATGGTCCATGTAGTCGGAAATGATCCCTTTATCTCTTATTTTTTTCCCCTTTTTCTCATCCA
>JAJZWN010000150.1 GCA_021846695.1 Thermoplasmata archaeon | reverse complement strand
TGTGCGTTGCCAGGAAGGAGAATGGCAGAATAGTGTATTCAGATTATGATCCCAGTGAGAGGGTTAAAATTATTCAGTGGGCACCTGAAAATTCATCTGAAATTTCTATATTCCATCCTGATGGCAGTGTTGATAATGGAATGCTGGAGCCGCTTGCCGTCGGGAAAAACAGTGTGGTGCAACTGGAGCGTTACGGATACGTCAATCTAAACGGCAATAAGGGTTACTTCCTTCATAGATAAGTTAAATATACATATATTTAGATGGAAACCTTGAAACACACATATTTAATTGGAGAGAAACCTACTGACCTGTTTATAAAATTCCATATAAATTTTTGATGATTATAACAACATACATAATAAAAAATTAATTATAATTATTTTTCTGTTTCTGCCATCATCCTCTCTATAACGCTCCCGCCCAGGCTATTTTTGTATCCCCTGTATACCACATATCCTGCCGAGAAGACAACTATGATGATAGCGATGAGAACGAATGCAAAATACGGTTCAACAAAGTTACTGATAACGCCATCGTAAAATGCATATGCGAATATTCCCAGGCCGAATGCAGGTGCAAGTATGCTAGCAAAAAGCTTTCTCATGAATGAGACTTTAATTCCTGATCTCCTATAATAGAAATACAGGGAAACATCAGGGATTCCATGATGGAAATACCATAGTATTGTGGCTGCAGAGTATGGTGCAAAAGCTACATAAAATAGCGAGGTTTCATTATATCCGTAAACAGGTATCATCACTGCCAGAACTATCAATGTCATTGTGGTGGCTATTATAAAGTTGACCAGGGCCGCATTGGCTGGAGTTTTTGCTGGTGATAGTTTTGAAAGCCATTTACTCTTAATGAAATTATCCCTAGATAATGAATATAGTAACCTTGCCTGGGCTCCAGAAGCTCCTATTATATTGCTGCTAAAGTAAAATGGCACATATATAAAGGCGAGAAATAAAACTCCGATTTTTCCTATAAATGAAAGATACGATGTAATTAATGGCAGGGGTGATGCTGATAGGGCTGTAATGTTTGGATATGCTGCAAGTTCTGAATATATGCTTACAGATCCGATAACTGTGGCAAGAAGGACCCCTACTATAATTGAACGCCAGACTACTTTTTTGGGCTTTATTCCCTCCTCAGAGAAGAATAAACCCTTCCCGTATGCCTCAAATGTTAGAAACCCAGAAACAGCAGCACCAAGTCCTATACCAGCAAATCCTGTAGGAGAAGATGACGGGTTTAAATAAGTCAGGGAGTTGTTCTGCGTTGTTAATATAACATAAACAGCAGCTGCAAGCATAACACCCACCTGCGCCCATACGCTTATCTCTATGATTCTTGCCAGGTTTCTAACCTGATATTTTGCCCCTATGTACATTACAAAAACTGTGATTAGGGCTATAACAGGTACAAGCACAAATGGAAGTAATATTCCATATACAATATATATGGCCACAAGCATTATTTCCGCAGTTATCAATCCATTTCCAACCTGCAAAAATGAATAATATGCATAGTTCAGTATGGCTGTAAACTTCCCGACTGCTTTGCCGAACCCCATCTCTGCAAGTCCGTAGTAACCACCTGCAAATGGTGCCAATCTGGTATATTCCATAATTGGAATAGACATAAGAAGAACTACAACTAAACCTAAAATGCCAACATAAATTGCAGCACCTCCAGCGTAGTCGATATAACCTCCGGCCACTGAAATTGCAAATCCATAAACAAATATGCCCGACATGGTCAATGTTATAAAACGTCTCAGCGGTATGGAATTTTTATTAAGATTTTTCTGTTTCCATTAATTTATAATTAATTTTAATATATAAATATATGTATAAACATATTGTTATAAATTTTAAACCACTAAAGTATGCTTTATATTTATCGAAAATAATTTTATACCTTGAAACAGGATAGCACGCTATATAAACAGAATACTTGCTTTTAAATCGAATATATAAGAAATTTGGAAATGGTCTACCATATCTATATGGCTATTTTATACGAGCTGATATAATTCTTAAATTATTAGATAATCAATAAATATTTTACATTGTGCTAAAATTTTATCCACGTGGATAACAGCTTCAACAGTGAGCATGGATATTATTCATATATTAAAAACAAAAAATCATAAGTTCTAAGTTGTAATATCTGAATTATGAAAACAGATGACCAGAGAAACGTTATATGTGGAGGTGACCCGGAAAACTATCTGAAAGCCTATTTAAAGGGTCTTTATTTTGACCTTGATGATGGAGAAGAAATCAGTGTAATCTTCCTATCTGAAAAGTTCCCATTCAACCCTGAAAAATTTGGACAGCTGGTAAGTGCAGCAAAATTAAAACTTTCGGATTACAAAGATGAGGGTAACGAAAAGAAATTGATTATTAGAAAATAATTTAAACTTTCCCTGTGTCTGTTCCAAGTTTCACAGCAACTTTATAAAGAAATAAATGGTCATAACCACCCTGAATAATTCCACAGCAGTGTTTTTCATTGAAGCTGAATCTGAAAATTT
>JAJZWN010000149.1 GCA_021846695.1 Thermoplasmata archaeon | reverse complement strand
TTCATTTTTCCACCTCAACGCATAAATAATCATCGAGCCTTGTTTCGTTTAAATTTTGATTAAAATTCTTAATTATGTGCCGTCTTTTTTGGTTAACTTTTTGTATGTTTAGACTGGCTTTCTGTCTCTCATTATCATTCATTGGAGTTTTTCTTTCCCGCTTGCGCACAAAATGTATTATTTTGTCAATTTCATAGAATTTCTGATACGGAAAAATAAAGACAGCTTCTTCTGCATCCATGTCGATATCCTGATTAAGGATTTTAGATATTTTCTTCCACGAGCTTTTATGGTCCTTCAGGTAGAGGAAAAGGTCAGTGCTGGAATATTTTGATATATGAGAAGGGTTTCCAAAATTACTTTCAGGCTTGGATCCTTTGACCCTTATCATCTCGTAGAAAGATACATCCAGCCCCTCTTCCCTGGCCAGATCATAATCGTCTGATTTTTCTACTTTGTATTTCCCAAGGTCAGAGAGCTTTGAGAAGTACAGTAGTGCCTTCATTATTTCATCACCCCTGTCCCTATGAATTCTGCAAACATTGTCCTGAACCTGTATCTTGCCTGAGGATCTGCCTTGGTTAAAACCTTGAATCTGTATTTCCTGAATTCCTCTAATTCTGAATTCGCCGAAATATTACCCGCGTTTATGTCCTTAACAAATGCTTCCCTGTCCGGGAAATCAAATATCGGGGTATTATTGGGTATTCTCCCATCTATTAGCCATTTCTTTAACACAAATGCATCAAGATTGTCTTCCAGGAACTTTTCCTTTTCTCTTTCCTTCTTCAATTCTATTGAGTCTTTCATAGATTTGAACAACGCTTTCTTTGTGGCCAGCTCTGTTTCTGTATCTGATATCTCTGCCTGGAGTTCTGCTAATTCAATTTCCTGGGTTTTCTCAAGCCTTTCACTCAGGAAATCCCTTATAAGCTCTGATGCGTTGAGTCCTAATCGTTCTATTGCTTCTTTTTCCCACGTTTCTACGTGTACCAGCATAGGTACAAGCCTGAATTTTGGATCTTTAATTTTTGCTGCCATTTTTTCACCTTTTAATTTTGATATTTATATATAATCTTTTTTATTCTTATATTAAAGAAAAAGTAGTAAAAAGAAATAATAGTAATATAATATATAATAAAAAAATAAAATGATATATATGATATATATCTTTTTTTTAAAAAAAATGATAGGATAGAGAGTTTTTTCAGAACGACTTCTTTAACGTTTGTCATGGTGATATCTAGCATGCGATATGCATTTTTAGATATCATATTTTTATTGCAAAAATTTGTAGCGTTCATTGTGAATTACCCTCTATCTTACTTATTGCCTTCTCATACAGTTGGTTTGCCTCCTTGAACCAGGAAAGTTCTGGCCCCGCAAGATTGAATTCACTGGCATTTCCATATACAGAATATTCCATGATCTTTGACATCCTAACCTGCATGAAATAGGAAAATTCCTTTTTCAACCTATCTTCCAGGACGATTGTTTCCATGTACTCGTCCATTTTCCCTTGCTGTGATAGCTCATCTTTCCGTTCTTTCATAAATGAAAAGGCCTGTGAAATAGACTCATAAAATCCTGGGCTCAACGCCACAACCCTTTTTTGCTTTCTCTCCGAAATGACAGATCCTCTAAGAGTTGCTAAAATTTCATTAATATTTACTGTGTTTTTTTGCATGATTATACCTCCTACCATTTTTTTTATGCATGGATTTATTCGATACCACGATATCGTGGTCTGTTATAGTTACCCTGATTACATCAGGCCTAGCTGGATCTAAACAAAAATAGTCACCTTCATGCCTTTCCTTCCATCTTAAAATTTCTTGTGTGGCAATCCTCTTATCATTACCAAAAAGGAAGCTTACAATTTCGGGAGAAACAATGTCTATGTGCTTATTTTCCAGATATCTATCTAGCCTGGTTTGAGGATCCGTAATATTTTCGTATCTAAACATCTAATTCCCCTCCGGATTCTTTATATTCCCTACATCGCCCTCGGCCCACCATATGATGTATTGCTTATTGGCGTGCACCTTGGTTTTCATTTCCCAATCAAAATATACAATTTCATACTCATTTTCAGATATAAATTCACCAACATTATACAAAGCCTGCTCAAAATTTGTTCCCGAATAATGATGTTTATGGTGCTCTTCATGAGTATATAAAAGTGTATCAACTAACGCCAATGATATTGTATCACCTTTATTCATTTCCCCCATCCCCTGAAAATTGAAATTACATCCGTTTTTACACTCCTGACATCGTCATCCGTAACCTGATCTATGATTTTACCCAGGGAACTGAGTTTCATTTTAGATATATCCTCATTGTGGGATGATTTTACAGGCTTCATTTACTCACCTCATCTACGAAATATTCGATAAGGTCTTCATTAGACAGTGGCTGATCTATCCTTCTTTCATTCCAAAATTTTTCTAAAAATTCTATTCTATTGTCTATCTTGAGCATATGCCCACCTCCATAAAACTTTTAAAATCGGCGTTTATTGGGGAAAAAATATCATTATGCAGGAACACTGACGCTACCCGTTCGGGGCG
>JAJZWN010000148.1 GCA_021846695.1 Thermoplasmata archaeon | reverse complement strand
TAAATTTATTATAATTTATAAAATGATTTAATGCAATCACAGATATATCCTATTTCATCGTCAGATAATTTCACACTGCTGGGCAAATTGATTCCCCTTTCTGAGATGCTGGTGCTATTGGGATAATTCCCCTTATTAAACTCCTTATAGGGTGGCATAACATGCACAGGATAAAAGAACTTCCTTGTATCTATTCCTTTACCGAATAAGAAGCTTATTAACTGCTCCCTCTCATCCTTATCCTTAGCGAGTATAGAGTAGAGCCAGTAGGTTCCCTTATATAATTTCCCCTCAGGATGTGGCAATACATTTCCCGGTAAGTTTTTCTTATATTCTGATGCAATATGCCTCTTCTTCTCTATAAAAGAGTTTAACCTCTCTAGCTGAGCAACTCCCAGTGCAGCCTGGAGATTTGTCATCCTGTAATTATATCCAATATAATCATGCCAGTATCTGTTTTCAGGCCTCATTCCATGGTCTCTGAGCAGCAGCATCATTCTGTAAATTTCCTCATTATTTGTTGTGCAGAACCCACCTTCTCCTGTTGTCATTGTTTTATTTCCATAAAAGGAGAAGCATCCGGCATCACCGAACGAACCGAGTTTCTTCCCCTTATATTCCGTACCAAGTGATTCTGCTGTATCTTCAATTAGATACAGATTATACTTCTCTTTAATCTCCATAAGCCTATCCATATTAGCAGAGTTGCCATAAAGATGTACCACTATTATTGCTTTAGTTTTTTCTGTAATTAATTTCTCAATCTTTTCTGCATCAATGCACCAGTTCTCAGGATCAATATCGCATAAAACAGGTGTTGCATGGTTATATAGCACTGCATTCACCGGGCTTATGAATGTTAAATCAGGAACTATTACCTCATCCCCTTCCTTAATGCCCATAGCAGATAATGCAAGGTGCAGTGCAGTGGTTCCATTTGACGTTGTAAGCCCGAATTTTGTGCCTATGAATGACTTAAAATTATCCTCAAATCTGTTTATATATTCGCCATGTGAACTTACCCATCCTGATCTTACCGCATCATCCACATATTCTATTTCCTTCTCGCCTATATCAGGCTCTGATACTGGAATCATTTTACATTGCCCCTGTATGTTTTTAACAGATTATTCTCATTAGGATAGTTTGGAACATCCCATGCAAATTTCTCACCTTCGGTATATCTCTTCCACCTGTCTATTTCAGCTTTAACCATCATATTTACCAGTTCCCTGAATTTAGTTTCAGGCTTCCATTTAAATGTCTTTTCTGCCTTGGAATAATCGCCCTGAAGTGCGGGGACATCCAGCGGCCTGATGAATCGTTTATCTATTTCCAGATAATCTCTGTAATCTTCTTTAATATAATCAAATGCGTATTTTACAAACTCCTCTACGGAATGCGTCTCGTTTGTTGCTATTACAAAATCATCAGCTTTATCAAGCTGCAGCATGGAATGCATGGCTTCTACATATTCAGGCGCATATCCCCAATCCCTTCTGGCATTGATATTCCCTAAATGTATTTTCTTTTCAAGCCCGAGATTTATCTTTGCGACTTCATTTGCTATTTTCCTTGTGACAAATTCCATTCCCCGCAATGGAGATTCATGATTGAATAAAATTCCAGAAGCAACATATATGCCGTATCCTTCCCTGTAGATTTTTGATATCCAGTATCCATATAGTTTTGCTGCAGCATATGGGCTCATGGGGTTAAATGGATGGTTTTCATTTAGCGGTTCTCCGGTATATGATGAGCCGAACATTTCGCTTGTTCCTGCAAAATATACCTTTGTGGAATTTGAGAATAGCTTAACGGCTTCAAGAATTCTTGTGACCGATAAACCGGTAACATCAGCAGTTGACAATGGCGATTCAAAGGAAGCTTCAACAAAGCTCTGGGCTGCTAAATGGTAAACCTCATCTGGCTGTGATGCCTTGAACGCATTAAGGATAGATGATAAGTCACTTAAGTCTCCTGATATTAAATTAACCCTGTCATATATGTCAAGGGCCTGCAACCTCCAGAAATTTGGTGTACTTACTCTCCTGTACAAACCGTATACCTTATAATTTTTTTTAAGAAGCAACTTTGCCAGGTATGCACCATCCTGGCCTGTAATCCCAGTTATTAATGCTGTTTTCATATTATGGCATATGTTATTTGTATATTAAAATTCTTTACAATGTGCCCATATCATTTATATGGATAAGAATTTTCAGGCAATTAAAAATCAGAATTTGATATTATATTAGCTATATCAGCGTATGAAATTATACTGTTTTCTGCATTGAATTTAAACTCGCCTGATTCTATAACTTGTATTCCTTCTTTTATGGCATTACCAAGTGATTGTATATCACTCTCTGGAACAATGTGCAATCCATATTTTAGAAAATCCTGTGCACAACCAGCGGTGGTAGAAATTACATACATTCCCTGGGAAATGGCTTCTAACCTGCTTATGGCAAAGCTTTCATGTAACGATGCAAGGCAGAATATTGCTGAACTTCTGTATTTTTCTATTAATTGTATCCGGGTGAATATGCCAGAGAATTTTACACTTTCTCCGAGACCTA
>JAJZWN010000147.1 GCA_021846695.1 Thermoplasmata archaeon | reverse complement strand
CTACTTGATCGGGGATACGAAGTATACGGTGCCGATAATTTTTACACAAGAAACAGGGTAAAAAATGTGGGTTCAAAATCCGCAATAAAAATAAATTCCTTTGCCACAAGAAACAAGAAACTGAATAATGCCATAAAATTTTATAAGGGTGATGTCAGTAATTCAAAGTTTGTTTATGACATAATACGTGATTCCAAACCAGATGCCATAGTTCACCTGGCAGAGCAGCGGTCAGCACCATATTCAATGATTTCACTCAAAACTGCAACCGAAACACTGGACAAGAACATTGAAAGTACAATGAATATAATATATGCAGTTAAGGATCTGAACAGGGATATTCACATAGTAAAACTTGGGTCAATGGGGGAATATGGAACACCAAATATAGATATACCAGAAGGATTTTTAAACCTGTCATACAACGGAAGAAATGACACCCTTCCTTTTCCCAGAATGGGCCAGTCATGGTACCATCTTTCCAAGATTTTTGACACATACAATCTTATGCTTGCAAATCGCATATGGGACTTAAACGTCAGCGATGTGATGCAGGGTGTAGTCTATGGTACAAGAACCGAGGAAATCACGAAATACAAGCTTTTTACAAGATTCGATATAGACCAGGTATACGGAACAGTGCTTAACAGATTCATATCCCAGGCCGTGATAGGGTATCCATTGACGGTATATGGAAAAGGCGACCAGAAGCGTGCCTTCCTGTCTCTCCAGGACAGTGTTGAATGCCTTAACCTTATACTGGACCATCCTGCAGAAAGGGAATATAAAGTGTATAATCAGTTTGATGAGTATTATCCATTGAATTACATTGCAGAGACGGTTAAAAGCAAGTATGAAACCATCTATGGAAAGAGCATCAACATAGATCATGTTCCTAACCCAAGAGTGGAAATGGAAGACCATTATTACAATCCAGTTAACCAGAATTTAAAGGATATTGGCTACAGAAGGCAAAGGTCCCTGGACGAAGAGATGCCGGTAATGATCAGCGATGTCAGAAAAAACATCAACATGGTTTATGGCCTGAAAAATGTAATAAAGCCATCAACTAACTGGAGATGATTCTGGTACAGAAATTGTATGTCCTTCTGAGGACTTTATAGTAATCATCACTGTTTCCTATGCTCGCCCAGTCAATTCTCCTTATTTTGAATGGCAAGACTTCATTTCCATCTATAATGTGCTGATTTATTGCAGGCGTTAATTCTGGGCCAGCAATACGGTTCATTACATCCCTTTTAAAAACATAAAAGGCAGCAAGTGCATATTTTGACTCTGGGTGTTTTGGCTTTTCAACAACTTTTTTAACAAGTCCATTCATTATATTTGCAACACCATATCTTTCAGGATTTGGAACAGCCATTACACTTAGCATGGTTTTCCCAGTTGATTTGAAAAGATCTATCATTTTTTTTGTTTTACCCATGTCCATTATGAGGCCGTCCCCGGCATTGAGTATAAAATCATCTTTTATGTATTCCTCTGCAAGTGCCACTGCTTTGCCATATCCCTCTGGTTTTTTCTGGTATATGTACTCGATTTTCATTCCCAGAGTTGACAGATAATTCGCTGTATGAATGTCATTTTTGTCAAGGACAACAAAAAATCTGTCAGCACCAGATAGTGAGAGGTTATGTATTATGCATTCAAGAATGGGTCTCAGAACTATTTTTCCGTGCCTCGCTGCGTAAACCGGAAGCATTTCTTTTCGCATGCCATTAGGAAGATTGGCACGGGTACCAAGCCCGGCTGCTGTTATCAGTGCATCCATAACCGGTAATCGAATACTTTTTATTAATAATGTTGCAAGAAACAGTTCGATATAATATTAATACCTCTAAGCAATTATATATCAATGGAATGTTCAATATGCGGAACCACTGCTATATATGAGGTAAAATACAACGGTTCCGCACTATGTAAAAAACACTTTATGGAATACGTAGAAAAAAGAGTGAAACGTGAGATTAGGGGACAGATAGATTTCAGTAAAGGAAAGGTGAAAATTTCTGTTGCTATTTCTGGTGGCAAGGACAGTTCCGTAACACTGTTTCTAATGCACAAGATATTATCAGAAAGAAGAAATTTAGAGCTTACTGCATTCACTGTGGATGAGGGCATAGAAGGATACAGAAGTTCGGGACTGGAAAAAGCTGAAAAATTAAGCAAAACTTTGGGAATAAAGCATGAGGTGATATCATACAAGGAAAATTACGGATATACTCTGGATGAAATAATGAAAATTGACAGAAAAACTATTTCATGTTCACACTGTGGCCCCATGAGACGACAACTAATGAACAGAATTTCAGAATATAATGGATCAGATTATGTCGCTCTGGGAATTAACCTTGATGACTATGCACAGTCAATTCTGATGAATATTGCAAAGGGGGACGTTGCACGCTATGCAAGAATGGCACCCCATTCCCATACAAGGGAAGGTTTGGTGCCAAGAATACTGCCATTAAGGAAAATACCTGAAAAAGAGGTTGTGCTTTATGCAATATTAAGTGGCATAGACTTTGACTCTAGCTGGTGCCCTTACTACAGCATGGCACAGAGAAATT
>JAJZWN010000146.1 GCA_021846695.1 Thermoplasmata archaeon | reverse complement strand
CCATATAGTCAATGATTAAGATAATATGGTTTTCTTGATAGTGCACATTATTAATAATGATGAAAGCTACAGAGGTTTTAAATTTATTGATGATATTCGGGAAAACTTTTCGGAGTAAAATATTGCTCAATAAAATGAAAAATTATAATGAGTAGTATATTTTTAAGATTCTCAGGGAACAAGAAAAATAGTTATTTATGGAAAGTTATCCACTGCAAAACAGGAGAATGACTTGCAAAATCGGATTAATTAAATATTGTGGCAATGCTTCTTTAATGATTTTAAAATGAATTATAAATTTCCTTTAAAGAAGATGTGCTATTTATCATCCCTATCCAGTATTGTAAATCTATGGAATACTGTGTTATAGGCATAGAACACTATCAATTGGATATGATGTGATTGGATATGATGTGATTTAATATGATGTTAGTTCAAATAGTATAGTGATTATATCAACTATTAACCAACTATTTATATCTACATTTCATGGGAATTCATGTTAAAATAGCTTATAATAAATCTTAAATATGATAATGTATTAGATAATTTAATGAAAAAAGGATTGAAGATTATAATAGTAGTTGTGGTTGCTATTATCTTGGTGAGTACAGCATTTTTGGTATTGTACCACCCGACACATGCATTCACAGATACGTCTCAGACAGCCGCTCCAGAACAACTTGATCCTGCAACAGGGTTTTTTACGACCAATGGTCCCCTATTCTCTGCAGTATTTCAGACTCTGGTAGAATTTAACGGGAGTTCAACGAGCGTAGTACCAGTATTAGCTAGCCATGTTTACAATGTTAATGATACCCATTACACATTTGATATAAGGAGCTATGCTAATTTCAGCAATGGCCAGCAGTTAAATGCCTCATCAGTATGGTTTTCCTTTGCAAGAGGAATATTAATGGGTCAGGGTCCATATGCAGCTGATTATTCCGGGATATTATTCAATGGAACAATGTCTGGAGTAACAGGAATTACACTTCCAAATGGAACGATAGGTGCTCTTCTCAATGCAGGTTACAAAATACCGACAACATCCTATAATGTAACGGCATTCGCTCCTTTCCCCGGTTCGCATAATGAAACAGGCCATAATGGAAAGAATTATTCCTACTACACCACATATAATTACACCGTAGCCGGGAATGATCTTGGAAATATATTGTCTCACTTCAATTATAATGCAACAGATATGAAAGTGATGAAATATACGAATCAGTCACTTGTTGTTAATTCCAACGACAATATAACAATAAACACTATAAACAAATATGCATATCTGCTTCAGGATATAGCTGGATGGTGGGGAGACATAGTGGAGCCAAGTTTCGTTGATGCACATGGAGGAGTACAGGCAAACACGCCTAATTCATACCTTGACTCTAATGGCGTAATAGGATCCGGGCCATATGTAATTTCAAGCGTGGGAAAAGGATTCTCAACAATAGTTCTAAAAGCCAATCCAAACTACTGGGTAAATGGGCATAACAGCAGTGTTCCGTCAATAGCACAGCCTGCACATATAAAAACGGTGGTTATAGAATACGGACTATCCCATGCTGACAGATTAGAAGATTTCGACAAGGGAATATCGCAAATATCTGTTGTCGGGCCAGCATCGTTCCATCAGATGATAGATGGATTCCACAACACAACAGAGAGAAATTCGCACCTTGTACATTCGTATCAGACCGTGGGTAATTTCTATATATCTATGAATACACAGAGATCCTACACAAACAATACGTATTTCAGAGAAGCTCTATACAACGCCTTGAATTACTCCGCAGAATTAGGTGTATTTAGCAACAATTATAACGGAACACCCGAAGCATACCAAGAATTAGGACCACTATCTCCAGTATACGGACATGCATATTATAACCCAAATAATCTTCCTCCGCCTAAACAGAATCTCACCGCAGCTCTTCAGAATATATCAAAATATGGCAATGAAACACACTCATATGTGAAAGTAAATGGAAAGACATACGGATATGCGAGCGGCACGAATCTAGGCTCACACAAATTCGATATAACGTATATATCTCCGTCTAATCCGACTCTAACAGCACAATTGACAATAGCAATAGATTCATTCAAACTAATAGGATTGGATTTCGGCTCGAGTGGAATTACAGAATCTACAGTTAGTGGGTGGACAAACGCTTCGGCTACACCCCATTTCATTGACTTAGGCTGGCTACCTGATTACCCAGACCCAATCGGTCAGCAGCTTATACCAGTTTACTCGCCTGCTGATGGAGGAGCATTTGGTGGAAACGATGCATGGGTTAACAATGCTACATTGAATAAGGCCTTTACAAACCTTGATTTCCTTAACACCTCAATGCAAGAAAAGGAACTGAAAGACACGGTTTCCAATACAACGTACAACCAGTATGCATATATGTGGTTACCAATGCCTAACGACGTTTTCTTCGTTTCGCCTGTAGTCCATGGGTTTGTATTTAACTCTATAACATCGTCATACTTCTACAACCTCATGACAGTGACAGGAAAACTCACATCAAGTGTTGGATTCCTAACAATGTACACACTGATAGCCTCTATTGAAATGGCATTTACAAACGCTGTACCAAAAT
>JAJZWN010000145.1 GCA_021846695.1 Thermoplasmata archaeon | reverse complement strand
TATAATGAACCCACCATTTTTATGGAATTTGCCCGTGATGTGGGAATTATAGCACACAAATATGGGCTCTTCAACATATTCGTGACAAATGGTTACGAGACACCTGAGTCAATGGAAATGGCGTCTGAATTCCTCGATGCTATGACAATTGATTTCAAGGGCAATGCTGAGGAGAAATTCTATAATAGATATATATCTGTACTGCATCCTGATTTAATTTATAAAACAATAAAATCCTCCATGGATTACGGCATACACACCGAAATCACCGATCTGGTTATTCCCCAGATAGGAGACAACCTGGAAGATGCAGAAAAAATGATTTCAAAAATAAAAGACATAGGCGGTGAATACACGCCTGTAAGCTTCCTGAGGTACCATCCGGATTATAAATTGTCCCTCCCTGCAACCCCCTTTGAAACACTGAAAAAACATTATGATATTGCAAGGTCTATGGGGATGCATTATGTTTACCTGGGCAATGTTAGGGAACAAAACTATGAAAATACATACTGTCCCGAATGCGGGGCACTCCTAATTAAAAGGCAACTTTTCAATTCAGAAATTAAAGGCTTGAATCCAGATGGTAGCTGCACACATTGTGGATTTAAAACCGATATACCAGTTAAGAATAGCATTATCCAGTAATTTTTTTCATAGTAAGGGGCATATTTTTTTCAATTATCTTTTTTGTGGATATTGCCCTGTTGGCTATATACTCATCAATAAATTCATTGCTTACATAGTAAACCAGAAGGAAATCAAGAATAATTTCCTGGTCTTCAAGCGCCTCTATCTTGCTGAATAAATGGTCACATGATGTTTTCGTAACCAGATATTTGGAAATTTCCCTTCTCATTAGCACGTATCTCATGCATGTCACAATTTATAAAGCTCGGGCCTTCTCTGCCGTAGAACAGGCATTTTCTTCCTTACTGCCGCAATTCTCTCCGTATCCACTGTGGCATAAATAACATCCTCATCCTCGGCGGCACGGGTCCTGATAGCGCCTATGGGATCAGTAAATGAAGTTATTCCAGTAAATCCTCCGCCGACCATATTTGATGTTGCAAGATAAACTGTGTTCTCAAGAGCCCGAACAGAAACAAGAGAGAGCCACTGTTCCTCCTTCATGGTTCCAGCAAACCATGCAGAAATAAGTACGATCATATCAGCATCATTCATCGAGTAATTTCTGAATACTTCCGGGAACCTTATATCATAGCAGATTAACATTCCGAAATTAATGCCTGCTATTCTTGATATCTTGAATGGCCCATTCCCGTAGGTATAGATGTCTGATTCCTTATATCCGAAAGCATCATATAAATGGGATTTCCGGTAATAGTTGGATAATTCCCCATCCTGTATGAATACAGCTGTATCGTAATAGTTCCCGTCATAAACCTCATTTATTCCTGCAATAATGCTGATCTTGCTATTCCTTGATATTTCTTTAAGCCTTCTCACATAATTACCGTTCAGCGGTTCTGAATTCTTTATCACGGTGTCTCTGTATGGTGAATAAAACATATAATACTCCGGGAATACAATAAGGTCTGAGGAATTGGCGGCGGCAATGCCAGAATAATACTCGATATTTCTAAGGCTAATATCCTTATCCGCAACTGGCTTCAGCTGCGTTAATGCTATTTTCAACATAAATATATAATCCAATTAAATATAAAAATCATACGTATGATTTATTAGAACTGAATAATAATCTTATTATCTGCCAGTACGGGTAAATGTTCCAGGGTATGTCTAATAATTTTTAAAATTGTTTAAATAATATCTGTAGATATTCATGCATGAAAACTATCAGAATAGGTGCTTTGGCCGATTCAGGGGATCTTTACCCATTTATACCCATGATAGAACAGAAAGTGAAAAGCGATGATTTCAAGCTGGAATTTGAATTCATACCGACAGTTCAGGAGGTTAATGATAAGATTGTGAAGAAAGAAGTTGATATATCAGTGCCTTCAGCTGCATTATACCCGTATATACAGAGGGATTATTTCATCCTTTCCACTGCAGTGGCTTCTGCTGTGGATGGAATAACAGGGATGCCAGTACTGGCCATGAAAGATATGAATATGGATGAAATCATGGATTCAAAGATTATTGTGCATGGCCTGAATACTACTGCCTTCAATCTTTATAAACTGTTAATAGGCAGATATAAAAAACTGGTGGTAGTTCACCGGGTTCTTGATGAGGTAAATGCAATGGTTCAGGAGGGTGGAGTCATGGTTGCAGTGCACGAACTAAAGGCAATGTATGACCTCAGGAAAATGGGAGTCGAGCCTCACAGGCTGGCCAGTATGTGGGATATGTGGAAGGAATTATCGGATAATAAACCCATGCCCATGGGAACAGTAGTGATTAACTCGGATATAGGGGAAGAATATGCCTTGAAGTTCAAGGATTTATACAACAGGAGCAAAAAATATGCCGAGTCACATATGGAGGAGGTACTGCCTGTTGATGTAAAGATCATGAGGGAAGTTCAGAATTCAGATATCAGCCTCGAGGTAATCAAGGGGACCATAGGCGCAGATGTCAAGGAGTATAATGTATCACTTGATGATGTCAAATCAGGTCTGGAATTTTTCTATG
>JAJZWN010000144.1 GCA_021846695.1 Thermoplasmata archaeon | reverse complement strand
GGAATTCCATATATCAGACAAATGTATGACAACACATCCATCTTATTGAAATATTAATTTAATCTAATTTTGTCGACAAAATTAACGCAAAACTCTAGTTCTATAAGTATTCCCTCAGCCATGTTACATTTCCAGAATATTGACGCTTGCCTATTTCATCAATAATTCCAGCGTATACTTGTGGTGTTGTATTTTCAATCCATTCCATGAGAATCTCTTTCACTCCCACTCCACTGTAACCTTCACTTTCTTCGGTTCCTTGTCTCCGAATACTGATTTCTGAACATATAATGTTCCAATTGCTGGATTCCCAGAGGTTTTCTCCTGGAATCTATATGTGTTCTTTGTTGCTCTCTCGAACTCAAATTCTATTTCTTTCTTATCCAATTTTTTTCACCTCCTTTAATTTTTCAAATATCTCATTATTCCAGTTTCGTTTACCAATCCTTGCACGCACATCGGATTCCTGAAATATAGAAGATCCACATCATTTCCGGCAGAAATGTGTACATCGTTCATGTTTGAATTGACCATCGAGGTTGTGGCATAATCCATTCCGAAGTCATTCATATTGTAAGGATGATTCACATGGACAGGAAAGGATATTTCTGTAGCCGTATATAACCTTATAAAGGGTCAATATTTCATATTTATGGTTTCAATAGAGAATTCCTAAAAATTAACAAAGAATTGGCAATGCCAAATATACAAAAATTTAATTATTTTTTAGACGGCATTAATATTTTTTCAGGAAGTATGTTTCCCTTTGTTTCCTTTAATAAAAATACCAGTGGTATCGCAATTATAAATCCTATTACTGTATAGGTCACGGCGTGTCCAAAACCAACAAAAATAGCTATGTATCCTATAATGAATATTAAAGCAGCAGCAAAATACCTTGCAAATGTTGTAATAGCAGCAAATCCGGAACTTCTAAAATATTAATAGTATATATATCATTTAACTTCACCTTGTCTTTAACTCTCTTTTCTATATTATAATGTTTATATAGGAACTCAATTCTCGATGTTATAGTTTTTAATTTTGATAATAAAGAATGAAGGTAGAAGAAGAAGTCTGACCAACTCCATCCTGTGCAACAATTTTTATCGTGTTAGCCCCAGTTTGTAAAACGAAAGAATTGAATGTAAATGAATAATGCCCTATATCATTATAAAAATTAGATGAGCTTGCCATATATCCATTACCGTTAACATAGAAGGTTATTTCATAATGGCCAAAACCGGATGCATTTTGATACCACGTCCCTCCTGTAACATTGTACCAGAATGTCGAAGACTGGCTTCCTGTTATTGTTGTAATATCCGGGCCTAGACTAGCTAATGTAAATTTTGGGTTTACTTTGATATACATATGAGAGTAGGAAGACACATTGTCAGAATCAACTATCTTCAGGCTTATATTATATATGCCACTACTCTGGAAGACATAGGATGCATTTATGGAATTAGAGAAAAGGTTCCCATTCTCGTACCAGAAATAATGATACGGGGGAACTCCTGTTTGTGAAAATCCCGAATATATAGATGAATTAAATACGTCATTCATGTATTGATCTAACTGTGAATATTGCGATGTAAATGAAGAGGAAAGTCCCGGATTCTCTGAAATTGCTATCGATTTATTTTCAATATCTCCATATTTGTCTCTAACCGAGGCGATAATAGAATAGCCATAATAAGGCTCTCCAAAAATATATGATAGGGTCTTTCCATAAAAATGGTGTGTGGAGTTTCCAAATACAATCCATGAAACGTTATATGGACCGTAACCACCGGAAACAGAAACAGAATAAGATCCTGCAATTCCTGGTTCTATGATTTTCGGGCCATTAATAGTTATGTTCATATTGGCTAGAGGATATACATATAACCAGGAGGATTTTTCATATCTCTTTGTTCCATGAACTACAGAAACTAAAATACTATAATTACCAGGAGAATTTAAAATATTTCCGGGGATCATATATGTAGTATTATAATACCCATGAAATGAGTTATTTAAGTCATAAATTAATTTCCCCTTTAATGAAATATTGAAATATTCTGTTGCGTAATAATTAGAATAAACGGATGATTTATAGTCAGTAGAATTCGATGAACCAACCTCAGCATAGTGAGATGGGGAGCTAATTGATACATCAGCATGGATAGAAGGAGGCACAGCTGAATAAATAAAAAAACCTGTAATTCCCATTGCTATAATTAGGACTGAAACTCCAACTGCAAGAGGCTTTTTAGATGAGAATTCTTTTTTCATAAAGCCGAGTAAAATAAAGACAAAGCCCGAAATCAATAATGCTGATCCCCATATAATTAAAACATAAGACATCACGTAATTAAAAACGTAGTCATGAATTCTATGAATATAAAAAATAGCATTGATCCCATAAATACCTACATACTGGATAAGGCCTATTACCAAAAGGACTATCCCCATTATTATTAAGATGGTTCCAAAAATAAATTTTCTCTCAGGCTTCATTTTTATACCTCTTTCATTCCAGCCTCGCCCCGCAGTGCTTGCAGTAGACCGCATCCATATCGTTTTCAGTGTTGCAGTAGGGGCATATCCTTGTTTTCCCCTCTGCTATATGGTCTGTTGACATTAATAATTCGGCAATTTTTTTACCTTTGTCCGTAAGTGAAATTAATACATACCTTCTGTTATGGACATAATTACGGGATTTTACTATTCCATCCTCCTGTA
>JAJZWN010000143.1 GCA_021846695.1 Thermoplasmata archaeon | reverse complement strand
AAGAAACATGTTTAAGGAAATGACAGATTACCCAGAGAACACTATTTTAATTAAAAACTAT
Organism: Thermoplasmata archaeon; assembly: GCA_021846695.1. The sequence goes on along the minus strand of JAJZWN010000143.1, from coordinate 2,675 downwards.
AAGATGAAGAGGGGAAACTTCGAGAAACTAAATATAGGAAAGAATGTTTTAACAATTCCAGAATTTCTAAGCAAGATTGACAAAGAGGTCAAGGCATGAGCAAGAATGAAAGAATAGAGGAAGAAATCAAACTTAAAAACAGGATAAAGGAACTCAAAGAAGAGAAGAAAACAGTTAGGGAAATAATGGAAATCCTGAATATTTCAACAGGCAAATACTACGAAATAATCAGGAATGATCCAACAAAATTATTATTTTCTAACAGTGAAGAAAACAGGAAAAGAAGAGAGGCAATAGAGAAGTTTAAGGAAGACTTCAAAGAGTTTAGACAAGTGAACAGGCAGGAATATCTAATACCAGTAAGTCAAGGAGAGAAGCAGGATATTAAGAATTTCATAAGGGAAGAAGTCAGAAATGTAATAAGTGAAGACAGATTAAAGGAAAAGTTAAGTTTAGCATATCCAGAGATAGAGTTTTCAAGGGAATTGATAGATAAGAAAAACAACGATGAAAAACTAAAGATTAAGGAAGTGGAAGGATTAGGCACTTATTTTTATTACTCAAAACAAGGTAAAATCCAGTTTCACGAATACTTATTAAAAATAATAATAACAAAAATCAAGAAGATGAAGATTAAATACAGGAAGCCAACCCCTTTAAAAGGAGAGGATTTAAAAGTTAATGATTTTTACATTGAACTGGAAGTCAACGCAACACCCAATAAGCAGTTATACAAGAGGCAGAACCTTAAAAACAGAGTTTTAAAACACCCAGAGAACACTATAATAATAGTGCTTAATAAGGAAGACAAGGAACAGTATAGAAAATACTACACTGAACTATTACACAAGTATAAGAGAATTTTCACAATTCCAGAATTTCTGAACTGGTTAAAAGATAGCAATCAAAAATAACCAGGACACTTAAAATTAGAATTTATAAGAGAGAAGCAAAAGAAAATTTTTAAGGCCACATTCTGTGAACCTAAAAATTTTAAGAAAGTTTTTCAAAGTACAAAAAATGACACACGATTTTTAAAGTCAAAATCTAAAACGCATTAATTGAAACCTAAAATATCAATAAAATTTTATTCCCTAGCCCATAAAATTTATATTAATATTTTTTCATGGTGAGCCATACGAGGATAGTCTCACCATTTCACCGGTTCCAATTAATGCGCTTTGTGTCATTTTTTTGATTGAAAACCTAGTAAAAGACACAGTCTTGAAGAGACAAAGGAGAAAAAAAGAAAAAACAAGAGGTATGGCTAAGAATATTGAAAATACAGGTTACATACGCAAGGAAAAAATAGAGTGAGAAACTGAATAAAATATATAAAAAGGAAACAACGAAACAACAGTAAAAATAACCGATAAGAAGCACTTAAACACCCCGTTTATGACGCCAGAAACGGTAAAGGTCATTTTTAGGAGACGGAAGAGTAACAACCCAGCGAGAGACCTTATTCTTAGCCCTGCAATCCAGAAGATACTTTAAAGCACGTTGTTCCTGACTAGTAGCACGGAAAAGAGAGACCTTTTCAGCAAGATAATTTAAGTCCTCATCAGAAGTAGTAAGAACATCTAAAGGCTTAACGGCTTCTGGATATAATTCAGGGTCGATTGAATCAACCCAGACAACACCAGAAGACTGACCTTTAAGCCTTGAGAAAGAGACCATTTCTTCGAGATACAAATCAACAACTGGAACCTTAGGAGAATAACCAAGATAAGACAATAAGCCCCTTGAAGTATTCCAAGACCTTTTATTGAAAGCCCATAAAAGAGACTGTGTTAATTCCTTTTTGTCATCATCAGAGTAAGGAGTGAAAGTTTTCCTTATATATTTCATCATATAAGAAACGGGATTTTTCACTCCAGCACTGGACTTTGTGGAATTAACAAAGACAGACCCCCAATTCCAGAAATGCTTAAGGTTTTTGCTATGTGGATTATCATTAATCCATTCCTGCTTATTCCCAGCCCAGAAGAGATAATCAATTCCCAAAAACAAAGCATGGATATGAGGATAACCATTGCCCTGAGCCTCCAAGACCCAGAGATAATGGATATCCTTACGAGGAATATTCAACTCCTTAGAAAGCCTGGTCATAAAAATATTCCACTGCTTAGAGATGTTCTGCCAAGCATCCTTAAGAGAGGTTACGATTTTATGGTCAACGGTAAGAGTGAGAAAAACGCCCTTACCGTGATAATTTTCTAATGCCTTAGAAAGAGGCTTAATATTCCTATCAGTCTGAAAACGGTTTAATCCCTGCCAAGTAGCCGAGATTTCTTCGCCGTTGTCAAACTGACCGTGAGAGTGGAGAACAAAAGGATTAAGGTAGCATTTTTGCTTCCAAGAACGGAAAGCCTGGAGGACATTATCCAGATCAGCATAATCGAAGAGAGTATGCTTATCCTTAATCATTCCCTTAGCCATAGCCTGAACATCACGGTTATGAGAGATTTCATTAGGCTTAAAGGAGTGATTAATAACAGCATTATCAAAAAAATTTTGAATTATGCTAGAGTGGTTAAAACAACGCACCTTAGAAGCAGGAAGCAAGAAGTTTAACTCTATAGTATCAGTTAGAGAATTAGTAAAATCCGAATTATAGACAAAGAGACTTCTATTAACTTCCATGCACGAGACTCTCACTTAACTGTTCAGAT
>JAJZWN010000027.1 GCA_021846695.1 Thermoplasmata archaeon | reverse complement strand
AAAGTGTCCGATTAGACAGATATTACTCGGGACAGAGCATCCTTGATGACTTCTCTGAAAACACAAAAATATTCATCATACCGAAGAAGAATTCCAGAATAAGAGGATCTAGGAGATGGAGGGAGATGATTCTAAGATTCATGAATGACCCCATTGCGTACCTGAGGGAATACTTCAGGAGAAGCAACTCTGAATCCGGATTCTCTGCGGACAAGAGATCGACAGGGCACATGATATTCCAGAGGAGGAAAGACCGTATTGAAACATCTGGATTCGCCAAAGGACTGCTTCACAACCTGATGCTTATGAACGGATAGAGACACTTATGTCCCAGAGTCGTTACTATTCATTACGTTTAAATAGGATATCCAGAAAAGTCTTACTAACAGTTTTTTGTCAGCGTTTATCAAAGGTGTGTTACGAGAAAATTTTACAGAGGTAAGATCCTAAAAAGTTTCATACATATGTTATTTATAAATCAGGATTTCCTCTGTAATGGAGGTATATTTATCAATTTCATCTCTATACTTTTCCACTATTTCCTCAGGAGAATACCCATGTAAAAGCATTTTCCTGACATCTTTGTTTCCGGCGACTCTGTCAAAGTATGATTCAAATAGTGTGAATTCATCAGGATAGAGATCTAAAAGCTCTCTCAATATAGCCAAGGAAAGCTCGAAGGGTCTAAATGAATTTCTATCCTTAACGAATATATAAAGACCCGAACATACTTCTCCAGAATATTTCGAAAACATAGGCTTAAACTTTACTTCCAAAAATTGGACAGAGGAATAGTTGAATTCCTCCATCACTTTCTTAAGTTTTACCCCATTTATCCACGGTGCGCCAATTACTTGGAAAGGTTTGGTTGTACCTCTCCCTTCGGATACGTTTGTTCCTTCAAACATAACCATACCAGGATAGACAGCGGCAGTATCAAGTGTTGGGATATTTGGGGATGGCATTATCCATGGAAGTTCAGTTCTATCATACCACATATCTCTTTTCCAATTTTTCATTTTTATGAGACTTAGGAGCGTTTTTTCCTTGTTGTAGAATCTATTGAAATATAGTGCAATTTCTCCAAGTGTTAATGAGTGTCTTATGGGTACCTGCACAGCACCTATAAAAGAAAATAACTGCTTTTGCAACAGTGGGCCCTCCGGACTCCTTCCAGTAATTGGGTTTGGACGATCAAGAATTATGAAATCCTGATCGATTTTCCCAGATATTTCCATGGAATAAATCATCGTTGCAATATATGTATAAATTCTGCAGCCTACATCCTGAAGATCGTATACAATCGTGTCAAAATTTTCCATGAGGTCTTTTGGCGGGTATTTCGAATTGTCTCTTTTAGAATCCATTGTCCTCATCAAAAGATCTATGTTATCATCTGCCATTTTCTTCATTTTTTTGGGTTTTCGATAAAGGCTTTTAATGGTTACCTGCAAATCCTCATCGAAATAAGGGTCTATTATTTCACCAGCCTGGTGTTCTGAGAAGTAACCATGTTCCGGACTAAGGAGAGTAAGTTTTTTAATACTTTTTATTGATTTCATTATCTCAAGTGTTGAAAGGAGATTCGAGGATCTGGACATGTTGCTTGTTATAAGCCCGACTCTCGTTCCCTTTAGTTTGGGTGCAAGCTCATTGTGCACTTGATCTAGACCAATTATCGTCATATTTCAAAACCTCATTGCTCATATCAGCATGGTATCTAAATTTGAGTACGTCTGCTATTTCTGAAATGCTAGATTTTAAAAAGAACTAGGCAAACTTTGTTGAATACTTCCTATTTTCTCAAATATATCCAACAAATTTTTAGAATAACTACTGCCGTCAAATAGGTTATCAAAAGATACACTCGCCATGTGACCATTAGCGTGTATTATGTTCCCTCCGCCAAGATATAATGCAACATGCCCTTTAAAGAAAATTAAGTCTCCAACTTTCGCATTTTCAAAACCATCCACTGTTTTTGTAAAATCTCTCTGCTGATCCGAATTTCTTGGCAGTTCCCAGCCAACGAAGCGATAAAGACGCTGAACAAATCCCGAACAATCAAAACCGAAATCGGATGTGCCTCCCCATAGATAGGGCACTCCGATGAATTTCATGGCTAATTCTGTGATAGAAAATCGATAATCGTTTATTTTGGTGATCTTATGCTCAGGAATATTGTGCTTTGATACATCCTCGTCACTAAGGAGTGAACCAAATGGGAGCTTCACATCCTCGGCATCAAAGAATGATTTGAGTTTATACTTCCTTTTATCCCCTTCCACAATTAGGTAAGTTTTGATAAATCCAGTTATACCGTCCTTAGATCTTATTTTTGTGTATTCTCCAAAGTTTTCAATTACGCGAAATTCTTCGCCGAAAATTACCTGTGAATCACGTTCTGATTCGAATTTTGGTTCTTTCCGTATATCAGCTACGCCTATCCTGATGTAAGACACAGCCACTAATATTCTAATAGAATAAGAAATTATTGAACTAGGGTTACCGGACTACTTTTAAAAATACATCTGAAAGGAGTACATTGATTAATAAGTCGAAATAAATTAAGGTATTGAACAATATTGGTGGTCAAATGATACAATACGACGTTCGGGTGCCCATGAGCGATGGTGTTGAACTATCGTGCGATATATATTCTATAGAAGCTGCCTCAAGATTACCTGTTGTTCTTTTGAGAACACCTTATGGGAAGGGGAGTGATGAAATTCAAGACACTGCTCTCAGGTTCAACTCATTTGGTTATAATTTCGTTTCATGTGACGTCAGGGGAAGAGGTGACTCCGATGGCAAATTTATCCCATACTTCAACGAGTCTAGAGATGGATTTGACCTTGTCGAGTGGCTTTCCTCCCAATATTTTTCTGATGGAAATATTATAACGTACGGTGCTTCTTATGCTGCGCGTATTCAGTGGCTTACTGCCCTTACACATCCACCACATCTAAAGGCTATGATCAGTATAGTTTCGCCATCAGACCCTTTTGTGGAAGATCCAACTGGATACCCTTCTCCTATGACACTACAGTGGCTCTTTTCAATATCCGGGGCAACCATGCAAAACGGAAGACTTGTAAAATGGGGCGATGTTTTCCGAAAACTTCCTTTAATCGATCTACCCATGTATACGGGTCGCTCTATTCCATTTTGGAAGGAGTATTTTATTAATCCTCCGGGAAGTAAATTCTGGGATCCGCTCTTTTATCAGAAAAAATTAGAACAATTGGATGTTCCAGTGATGCATATATCTGGTTGGTATGATGATGAACAGATCGGAACTTTTATCAATTACATGAGAATGAAAAATATGGCTGCCACTGAATTTGCGCAGGAACACCAAGCAATGATAATTGGGCCTTGGCCGCATAAAGTGAATACATTTACAAGATTAGGCAGACTTGACTTTGGGCCAGATTCGATAATCGATCTTGTAAAATTGGAGTCCCAGTGGATAAAGTCCATTCTTGAAGATCGCGAAACGAAACAGGATCGTGTTCGCGTGTTTATGATGGGCTCAAATAAATGGATGAAGTATAATGATTGGCCAATTCCAGATTCATTTCAATCTTATTTTTATTTAAACTCAAATGGACATGCAAATTCCAGTTCTGGTGACGGTATACTTACCTCCGAACCTGTTTTACAAAGTTCCCACTCCTCAACATTTGATGAGTTCTTATACGACCCGGCTTATCCTGTTCCTTTCATTACCGAAGATAGTTTCTCACAAATTGGAGGACCTGATGACTATTCAGAGATTGAAAAAAGGAACGACGTACTCGTATATTCTTCCCATAGACTCACGAGCCCCATTAGACTTGCAGGTGAAGTAAAGGCAGAGCTATACGTCTCGACAACTGCCCCAGATACAGATTTTACAGTAAAATTAGTTGATGTATGGCCAGACAAGTATTCCCTTCGCCTCACAGACGGAATAATTAGAATGAAGTACAGAAATGGCTTTAATCATGAGGATTACGTCTCACCAGGAAAGATCATCAGAATAAACGTCGACCTATGGAATACGTGTATTGAGATCCCCGAAGATCATACAATTAGAATTGAGATTTCATCAAGCGCATTTCCAAAGTACTCGAGAAATCAAAACATAATCGGAAATCAGGCTCTCACGGATAAATTAGTACCTGCAACGCAAAGGGTTTATCATGATTCTGAGCATCCTTCGAAACTAATCTTAACTTCAATCAAATAGTTCAAATTATAAGAATCAAAATTAATACTTTGTGAATATATCCATATAATGAGGCCTGGCTTATTTATTCAATCTGGAATACGTGGAATGGAAAGAGAGGAAGCTCTCCGAAAGATTTCAGATCTTTTACCGTCATCAATCGTTTTGTTTAAGTCTGATTTCTCGTCTGTTACAGATCTTGAATCACTAATTAAGAAAATAAGACACATATATGTCATAGATCGTGGTGTTACGGAACCTGTCATTGCAGTTGACCAGGAAGGGGGGAATGTAGTAAGATTACCCTGGCTGGATTATAATCCGAGCAATCTTTTCTTAGGGAAGCTTGATAATGTCAATTTTACGCGCTACGTTGGTGCTTTAACTGGACACCAACTTTCTGAGCTTGGAATAAAATGGAATCTTGCTCCGGTTCTAGATCTGCTGAACCCCTATAATCAGGTGATATTGGAAAGATCTTTTGGAACTGACATAATCAAGGTTTCTAAGCATGGTTCAGCTTACATAGAGGGATTGCAAAATCACGGTGTGCATGCAACAGCAAAACACTTCCCAGGTCATGGAGGAGTCATAGGTGATTCACACCTGTTGCTCCCAGAAGATAAAAGAAGTTATGAAACAATAATGAATGATGCTTATCCGTTTAGACAAGCAGTGTTGGTTGGAGTGCATTCTGTCATGTTGTCGCATGTACTCTATTCTAGTATCGATTCTAATTACCCCGCGTCTATTTCCGGAAAAGTACATAACTTACTTAGAAACGATTTTAAATTTGACGGATTGATGATTACAGATTCAATAGACATGAGAGCTCTTTCGGATAACTTTAACAAAGAAGAGATTGTCAAAAATACCCTATTTAATGGGATTGACGTAATTGAAAGCGGTGATTTAAACGGGTCTCTCGAGCTAGCAGATATAATATCAAACAGAGATCTTGGAAACGTACATGCTAAGATTGATAGAATATTGAAATTTATTGAGAGCCCTATACATTCGCCCAGTAATCCCGGATCATACCTGATGAAGTCAGTTGAGCTGACGTTTCCTATTATCCGAAGAAACGTTGCATTAGATCCCTCATCAACGACATACCTTATTTTGTTGGATACTCCTTCCGAAAGTAACGTCGTTGAAAGTAATGATCAAATGGATAGCCTAAGCAAAGAAGTAAAAAAATTAGATATTAAAATCAAAATTGTCCGTGGATTTGATAGTATAGATGCATCGGATCAAAAAAGTCAGTTCGTTTTCGTAGGAAGAAATGAACATCTAAAAAACAGAATATGGAAAATCAATGAATTTTGTAAGGGAAAAAAATGTGCTTTCATATCTACTGGGGTAGATACAGATATAGGTATTGTAGATCCGTCTATTGGATACATAAGCACATATTCTCAGAAACCTGCAACTATCTTAGGGTCCTTGATTAAACTTATTGGTTATTTTTAATCTTTTGGTTCTTCAAGTTTTTTTGCGAATAAAATGTGAATCCCATGGATCGATTTGAGATCTTTAAGTGGATGGAGTAGAATGACAATTAAAACGTAGCTATAATTGTTTTGGGTGAATAATTATGCTTCGTCAAAAAACTCTGCTACTGAAATTTATTATCATATTCTTTAATTCTTTATTCCTCTCCACAAATATTCGAGAATAAACCGCTAAAGCGTATATAACATTTAGCACTTATATTACAATTAGTTAAATTTTATTATACCGATCACATAAGATTATCCATTTTTTATACATTATTTAACATATCCATTTGAGTGTATTCCTTGTAGTATTTTCCTCAGATAAAAAAGATTTAAACATGCCAAGCATGAAATGGGTTAAATTCCCGCTACGCGCGTTTTTCAAATGTTTTGATCAGTTTACGAATGAAATACAATTAGTAAAGAATACAGTTTCTTCTACGTTCCATGAAATCTCTTCTCTCCGGATACCAGTCTTTCTTTATTTCCTCAATCATAGTATCATTTTCAAGATAGTGCTTTATCTTTTTGGATCCATAAAGCTTTATCATGTGTGGAAAATCTATTAGATTTGGATCGATGTTATAAAGTACCTTCAAAGCAGAGATCGCTAGCTCTATGCTGTTGAATCGTTCCCTATTGAAAATATGAATAAAATATCCCTCAACTCTTTGATCTCTGAGCGAGTCAAACGCAGGAACGAACATAGTCTTTCTAAGAATGACTCCTTTGTTTTTTATTAATGGTATTTTGAATGATTTGACATATCCAAACTGTAGGAATGGATAAGGAGTTCCTCTTCCGACACTCGCCCTGGTTGCTTCCAGCAGAACTAACCCATTAAAATTGACCACTGAATCCATACACGAAAGGTTTAGGGACGGGGGAACGAAGAATTTCATATATTCGTCGTAGTACTTGTCTCTGGAGTATTCGGACATCGAAGAAACTTCTAAATCAGCGTTGATTGTTTGATTCATAAAGATCGCGATCTCACCAACAGTCATTCCGTATCTGAGTGGAATCTGCTCGGCACCAATGAAAGAAATATTTTCTTTTTCCATCATCGGGCCATCCACCTTGCTAGCCGTCAATGGAGCAGGTCTGTCGCAAACAATTACCTTTACACCCATTTCCCTAGACGCAACCAGAAGTTCTTTCAATATTGAAAGATGTGTATATGGTCTAGAACCAGAGTCCTGAAGATCATAAATTATTGCATCTATTCCTTCCAATTTTTCATGGGAAAATGGTTTTCTATTTTCTGAATATATCGACAGCACAGGTAACCCGTTGTAGGTCTCATCCGGTACGTCTTCTCCATTCTTTAGCGCATTATAGAACCCATGCTCTGGAGCGAATATCTCTTTTATTTTAGCACCCTTTCTCAGAAGCCAGTCTATATTTTGCTCTAAATTACTAGTAACGCCTGTAGAGTTAGTTATGATGGAAATGTTTTCTTTAAGGTACTCTTTTTTAAGGTTCTCAAGACCAAGTCTAAATGTCATAATAAGTTAGTGTTATCCCCTATTTTTATCTAAGTATGCAGGCTTGAAGAGCGAGTTATATCTTACTCGAGTAATTCGTTTTGCTGAACCTAAAAGTGCCCTTTCTTGGTAATGGCAGACGCTTGTTGACTGCAAAACTAGACTGTACGAAAATCTAGAGGAAAACGAATTATAGAGAGTAACTATCATTACTGTATGAGTGCAAATTCAGTAATACAGGCAGTGAGCGAAATATGGAATTCAGTATTCCAATACGACCCAACAAATGTCGGTCAACTAAAACGAAAATTTTTCAATAATGAATATGTTGAACCGATCGAACCAGTTGTTATGGATAATGCTTTTTCCTTGTTAGGTGTCAGATCTAAGCCGTTCTTATACGAAAAGTGGAACAAGAATGAAGCCTGGATATTTTCAGCTGGATCTATTTTTCTGGAGAACTTAAACAACCTCATTAATTTACAAATTTTAAAACTTAAAGAAATAGGTGTTTCACGTATTCATTATTCTGGATTTTCACCCGGATATTTTTTTCCAGGAATAGATTCGGATAGGTATCCGGAAATATACAAAACCTTATTAGGCCTAGGTTTTAAGGTAGTAGATGAAGCCATTACAATGGAAGCGGATATAGGAAACTTGAAATACTGTATTCAAAGAGATGATAGAATATCAATAACAGACTTGCAACAGTCAGAAATTGGTACTTTTCTTTTGATGGTTTCCAATAACTTTCCTGCAGATTGTTATCTTAGATGTAAAGGTGTAATATCAAAGGGGAGTATTGATCAGATAACAATAGCAAAAGTTGATTCCGAGATCGTGGGTTATGCTATGTACGCATCCGGTGAGGGGCCATTTGAATTTGCTCCGGGAGAAAGGTTTGGGTGTTTCGAGGTGATGGATAAGTATAGGTCATTTGGAATCGGATCAAAACTCCTGACAGCCACATTAATAAAAATGAAATCAAACGGCATTAGACATGCGTATTTTCTTTGGACGACAGAGAGAGCAAGCCACATATATTCTCGCTATGGATTTAAAATTAGCCGAAGATTTAAGATCATGTCTATGAACATATGATTATTCACAATAAAAATGAAGATGCTTGATCTTAGCGTTTGATCTTAAAGTGTTTTACTCTATGCAATAAGAACAGGACCTGTTTGGTCCAAAGGATAGGCCGATCAGACCAAAAGTAGATCTTTTCTTTCTTCTTCCGATAGATTAGAAATGGCAGCGTCGAGTTGATTTATGATATCATTAAGATTGAAGAACCTCGTTTCATCGTATGAATTCAGAAGAAGATAAATTGAACCTATAACTGCATGATAGCCGAATAAAGGCCTTTTGTATTTCATTCCTGGATATGCGTTAACAACTGTATCTCTTAGTGTATTCCAATAAATGTCTCCTGCCCTATAAACGCCCCCATAACCGCTGAATTCTACATCCCTGTCTGGAAACATCTTTTTTTTGAGCGCTAAAACACAGTTTGCTGCTTCCCGTGCCGATTCCTTTAAAAGTGAGATCGCGAGTCTATCTCCCTGTTTAGCGTAATCTGAAATTATTCTCGTAAATGCTGCGATACGTCTTATGTCTATAGGCTCTGTATAGACTTCGTTAACAAGCTTTCTCGGTTCGTCGACACCAAAATAGTAAAGCACAGCTTCAGGGAGTCTACTGTCAGATTCTGAGCGCCGATCAAATATCTTTGATGACTCCTGCAATGCACGTTTAGCTGTGTAAAAAGCTCCACCCTCATCGCCCAGAAACCAACCCCATCCACTCGCTCTCTCAAATACTTTTCCACGCCTCCCATAGGCAATCATCCCAGTGCCCGGAGCCGCAACTATCCCATCCATCCCTGGGAAACGGCAGTTAAATCCCGCCTCACCGTCATTCAAAATTGATATCTTTTTACCCAACTGCATTTCATGTATAAATGATTCTATTATTTCTGTTGATTTCTTAGAATCTTTTACTCCTGCAAGTGCAAAGGAATACTGGGATACGCTATTTCTTTCAACGCCGCTTTTCTCCAAGCTCCTCGTAACAGCTTGGAGCAGATTTGCTTTAGCTTTCTCAATACCTATGTTCCTGAAATTGCTAGGACCCGATGCACCGATACCGAGAATCGTACCGTCATCAGAATAGCATGCCGCAAGCGTCTTGGTGGCACCACCATCAACTGAAACGAATATCATGAGTAGGTGAAAACACCTATGCTAATTAAATTAATTCAAGATATTTGAAAATACTAAATTATGGAACAGCCTCCGAAACCTGAGTATCCCTAAGTTGTTTCTTGTCGGATAAACCCTGTTGCTCAATATTATAACATATGAAGAAGAGATTGGCTCCACACATATTGACGTGCCGGTAAAACCCGTATGTCCAAACGCTCCATCAGGAACAAGATCGCCCATAAAAGCGTTGTATCCGAATGAGGGAGAGGGTGAGTACGGCCTTGGGGGTTTTATCATCCAACCTAATCCAAACATTCCTCCTATTGGAATATTCTGAGGGGAAGTCATTGCCTTCAAGGTAACCTTCTTGAGTATCTTCCCAGAAAGCAAAGCAGAAACGTATTTTGCGGTATCTTCGATTGTGCTAAATAAACCAGCATGGCCGGCCACACCGCCGAGATAGTAGGATTTTTCATCGTGAACCTTACCCCAAACTATACCTCCCCTCTTAGAATCATTTTCTGTTGGGGCGATCAGCGATCTGTCAATTTTAGGATTAAAAGTTGTGCTTTTCATAGAAAGGGGGAGAAATATTTTCTCAGACGCAACCTGCTCTAGAGGTTTACCGGCTATGGATTCGATCACGAATCCAAGTAGTATGTAGTTCAAATCGCTGTATTCCTCTCTTAGCGCCGAAGTCTGTGGTTCGTACAATGATCCAATTGCCCTTATGTAATCCTCCCTACTCCGACCCCGCTCATATAACGGATTATCAGGGACAAGACCTGAGGAATGTGTCAGCAGCTGTCTTATCGTTACTTTGCTAATCGTGGATTCCGGTTTGTAAAGGCCCACAGCTTCTAAAGTATCTTCAAGACCGATGATTCCGTCTTCGACATATTTCATAATTAATGTGGCAGTTACCATTGGTTTAGTTAAAGAGGCCATGTCATAAAGCGTATTCTTAGAGTATGTGAACCCTAGTTCGGGAATGGAACCTGTAAAATGTATGAATTCAAAGTCACTGTTGCGAACATACACGCTCATGCCGTATGCTGCGGAACTGTAGTTTGCATCGATATATTTCCTGAAAACAGTTGCCAACTGTTCCCTATCTACAACCATTATAGGTTAATGCCAAAATGAGTAAATAAGGTCACTCCTTAACTACCTTTGAAAGATACTTCGGATGATCTGGATCTTCTCCTTTAAACTGGGCCTTAAAGTTGGCGAGCATCTGAAGCACTGCAAGGTACTCCAGAGATAGGATTATGCTCTCTGACTGCGGAACATTCAAGTCTGAGCCGTATGAACCAATCGTCATTACTTGAACGCCAATTTCATTTATTTTGTGTATTATGTTGTCATCGTCAATTTCTTTTGAACGCAGCAATACAACAGAGGTTTGATCATTTAGCATATGTATAGGTCCGTGCAGATATTCCCTTGTGGAGTAGGCTTCAGTATAGGTACCGGACGTTTCCTTGAATTTAAGTCCCCCCTCCATCGCCAATGGGAAATATATTCCTGATCCAAGGAAGACTATGCGATCCTTGAGTTTTTTCGCCTTTTCCTCAATTAATGAACTAAGCGAAATTACGTTTTCAAGTAGATATGGGGCATTTGAAATATCCTTTTGAAGAGTATCTGAGTTTAAAGCATTATAGATCATTATCGATACACCAAGCTGTACAGTATGGCTTTTAGTTGCTGCAATTGACATTTCTCTTCCAGCCATTGTTATTATTGGCGTGTCTGATTGCTTGGCAAGAGTGCTTTCTGGATCATTTGTGATTCCGATAGTTCTGATCTTTTTTGTCTTTGAGATTTTTAGGTTTGAAAGTGCATCAATACTCTCTCCTGACTGGCTAAAGATTATGTTAACTGGATTCTTGATTCCTTCAGAAATTACGAAGTCCGTGTAATCAGATGCTTGCAGAGGGCAAGACGGTATTCCACTCTTCAAAAGAAGGATAGAAAGGAAAACTGAAGCGTGATAACTTGTCCCGCTTCCTGTTACATAAACCATTGAAGAATTTCTTAATTGGCTTGCAATCTTTTCCACCGTCTCTCTGGTGCGCTCTATGGTTTGAGAAAGTGATTTAGGCTCCTCGCGGATTTCGCTTAGCATTATCGTCATATTCTTAAGATGATTTGGTGGACTATAAAGTTTTCATGCAAATATAGCACGATCATGAAGCGCTTTAATACAATTTCACGATAACACTATGAGGATTATGAATTCGTTCAGTCTATTGGCGAATAAAGTGGTGACTTCTTCCGGAGTTATCGGTAATGCCTTTATTAATGTCTCAGGCGAAAGAATAGCCAGCATCTCGCGGAAGCCATATTTTGAGGAAATTACGGATTATTCTGATAAAACGGCTATCCCGGGTTTCATCGATATACATACCCATGGTTATTTTGGTATTGATGCACTCGCGTCAGACGAACCAGGTATAAGGAAATGGGCTTCTATGATTGCAAAAAAAGGCGTTACATCTTTCGTTCCTACCTGTGTGTCGACTCCTACTGATCAACTTATCGAATTTATACAAAAAATAGGCAGAACGAAGGAAGACAGGAAACCTTTTGAAGCAAGGATCATCGGCGCAAGAAGCGAAGGACCATACATAAGTTTAGAGAAGAAGGGGGCCCACAATCCAAAGTATGTCCGAAAAATTTCGATGGATGAAATCAATGAGGTTATCAATAGATCTAATGGGATACTCAAAATAATGGATATGGCCCCGGAGCTCGAATTTTTTAATGACGGGATGTCTACCCTTCAATATTCTGGTACACTAATATCGGCAGGCCATTCCAATGCAGATTTCAATACCGCCTCGACTGCTTTAGCTTCCGGTGTTAGATTGATAACTCATTTTTATAACGCCATGACACAATTTGATCATAGGGAACCCGGCATGGTTGGTGCTGGCCTTCTTTCACCAAGCACCTACCTAGAAATCATATCAGATTTTCATCATGTCTCGGAGGAAGCGATCCTAGTCATGGCTAAGATAAGGGGATGGGATCACATTATAGCCATAACGGATTCCCTCTCGGTCGGTGGAACAGAACAAAAAACTTCAAGGCTGGGGGGGCTTGATATAGAAGTGCATGACGGCGTGGCATGGATCAAAGGCACCAAGACAATCGCCGGGAGCGTCTTAACACTTGAAAAGGCCCTCATTAACCTTTATTCATTAGGTGTCAGCCTATACGATTGCGTAAAAACCCTATCAACAAACCCTGCATCGCTGTTGGGACTCAACGATCGTGGTGACATTTCTCCAGGTAAGCTTGCTGATATTAACATCATAGATGAAAAATTGGGAGTAGTTAAAACCATCATTGGAGGAAACTTTATAGATTAACAGGTCATTTTGTCAGTAATATAGACAAAATGTATTGTTTGAAATTATATACGAGGAGTTATTTACATGAGTGAATCTACTGAGGACATCAATAAATTTAGCATAGATATTGATAAATGGGGGTATAATGAAATTGCGCGTTTCATACACCTGTCAGATATTGAAGCCTACACATCAATTACAAGCCAGATCGATAAGATTGCGGCGGTAGCGGAAATGATTGTAGGGGCAGTTAAAAAAGGCGGAAGAGCTATTTATGTCGGAGCAGGAACGAGCGGTAGAATAGCAGTTATTGACGTTGTTGAATTGATGCCCACCTACGGACTTGGTAAAGAATCCTTCGATTACGTAATGGCTGGCGGAGATCGAGCCTTGACTGAATCCGTTGAAGGTTCAGAAGATGATAAAAACGAGGCTGTTCTTGCCCTTAAAGAAAAAAAACTGTCAGGATCGGATATCTTGATTGGAGTTTCAGCCTCAGGTTCTACCCCTTATGTTCTTGCTGCAATGGAATATGCAAAAAGTATTGGGTGCCGGACTGTAGGAATAACGTCAAACAGAAAAAAACCTATCCAGGAAGTGTCGGATATATGCATTGAATTGCTAACAGGAGCAGAGGTTATCCAAGGATCGACTAGGATGAAAGCAGGTACAGCACAAAAAATGACGTTAAACATTATATCTACTTCTGTGGCTATAAAACTTGGAAGGACTTACAGAAACACTATGTCCAACATGGGATCGTGGTATAATAAAAAGCTAAAACAGAGGGCAGTTAACATACTTGAAGAACAGTTCAAACTTTCGGAGGAAGCTTCAACTGAAATTCTTAAAAAAGTAAACTATGACATTTCTGCTGCTATATCACTTGTACAAGATGGCAAGATACAAAAAAAGAATAAAATGTGATAACAATACTATCTCTTAGTGTTTCACTCTATCCCCCTCTTGATCGTAAAGAAGATAAGAATGTGAAATCATTGATTGAAAATGAAGGATCCTTTTATGGTTCGAATTTGGGTTAATGGATTTTTATGAGGGTTTATTTTGTCGCGCTGAAAGCGGATGATAAAATGAGTAATATTTTGTAGCCTGGACATTATGGTAATCAACAAGAGTCGTGGATTGACCTGACCGGTCAATATCAACATGTTGTAGCTTTAATAAAGCGAATCATTGTTAATATGGACAAACTAAATAACGATAATTTTGTTGAGGACGATCTCGATTAGGAGAATACGTAAAATTATTTTTCATGTATTTGTGTCTTGATACCTTCTTTTAGAGGGACAAAATAGAATAACACAGCGCTAATTATTATTGGTATTCCCCCTATCAGACTAAGGTCTCTTATGAACATAATATTCTCTGTGGGAAGAAAAAAGTTGGAAATCCACAAACCTAAGACAAATCCAGAGAGACCTGAGGGTATCCTCTCAAGCAGACCCTGAACACCAAAATACATACCTTCTCTCCTGTATCCAGTGGCAAGCTCATCTTCGTCGATTATCTCTGATACTATGGCATTGGGCAGAATAAAGTATGCAGTAAGTCCAAGACCGGCAAGGACCATGACAATAAACATCTGAATGACATTACTTAAAATGCTGGCTAATCCGATTGCAAAAGACAATATAACTATGGCACCAAGATACGACATGAAGACTATAAAAGACATTTTCTCACCGTACCGTTTGGTAAACTTTACCAGAATGGGAGAGAATATAACAGCTGAAATTACCGCCACAAGCGTGAATAGCCCTATGTAAGATGAATACGACGAGTTCCCAGGCATGACCACATCTTCAACATAATACCCTAGGGATGACTCAAAAAAATAGAAACCAAATTGGAAAAAAATATACGCAAGAATATACATATCGAATGTTCTGTTTTTAAAAGTTTGTACGAAAGCAGTAGCTATCGAATAGTTTTGAGGCACAGTTTTCCCTATTTTCGCTTCCTTGATTGAGATAACGACGATAAGATAGCTGACGATCGTAATTATAGAAATTGTAATTCCGACATCAAAGAAGCTGTAATGTAAAGCAAACATAACAGAAGGTATCAGCGAAGCTAAGACTATCCCGGCTATAGTGAAGTAAGAAGCAATCGTTGTAAGAATAACCCGATCGTCAGGATAAATCGCTATTTCGGGTATAAGAGCCTGATAGGGCAGAACAACATAAGCAAAGAGAAAGTTGAATGCTATCAGGTATACTGAGAGAAGAATAGCCATATAGAGACCCTGACCTTGTGGGATCCATATTAAAGCAAAGAAAACTGCAAGGGGTATAAAACCCGTGAGTATGAAAAATTTTCTCCTTCCAATTTTAAATTTCAATTTATCACTAAAATTTCCTATGAACGGATTAGATAGTGCCTGAATAAGGGTACCAGAGAAAACGGCTGATCCGATTATAGAGGAGGATATTATTCTATGGCCTTGCAACGGGGCATAAAAAACAAAAATATATGTAGAGATGAAAAAAGCCGGCATTTCAACCCCAAGTTGACCGAACGAATAAAGAATCTTCCTTGAGACAGGTAATTTGGAATACGTATATACCCCAACAAATAAAATATACTTTATCTACTTATAAATTTTTGTAAATGGGAATAAGGAGCAGTATGAAACAAGCATAAATGCATCGCTACGAAATTTTGTATCGTGTTTATATGAGTTTTATCCATTTGGCGAATTTTCTCGATAATATCTGTTACCTCTTCCACACCGTAAGATGGTACGATGACTCTTTTAATACTATTCATAATATGTAAGATTTATGTCTGTGTATTTAGTGTAAAATCCATTATATTCTTATATTGCTCAGGGGATTTATTTTCAAGATCTCTATGTAAATTTTTCACTTTAGACCAATAAGAGTCATCGTAGAGTATTCCAACTGGATCCGGCATTAAAAATATCGGCTTGAAGAGAGAAATGCATGGGTGCGGCGAAAATGTTGACCAACCAATAACATAATTCTTGCCAACCTCAACAAAAAGATAATTTGCAGTCTGGAATCGGCGAATTGTGGAACCAGCATGCATATATCCATGTTACTGCCTTTCTCAGGAGAAAAGGAAGAGCTCCTATGCATACGAAGCACGTTCATCATATCCTATAATTTGAAATTCTTTTCATGATCACGAATTGATGTTTTAGTTTCTATGCTTCTCTCTTTTCCGTGACCAAAATATCTGTAAATCCGGTTAAGTTTGTATTCTTCTTTACCGTTATTGGCTTCATTCTTCGTGAAGATAGGATAATTAGAAATAGAACCATATTCCTCTATCCTGTCGTACTGGACATCCTTGTTAATGACCTGAACATTGTAAGCCTCCGATTGATCTGCAACAAGGAACAGGTTATCGTAATACTCAGTCCTTGTTCTACTGTTTGATCCGCCTTGGCCATAGATCTCAAGGTATTTACTAATAACCTCGACCGCTTCTCTTGCACTTTTCGAAGCTTCGAGAACAAGTCTTAAAAGGTCCATGCCTAGAAGACCATGATCAGAGAATTTTCTCTTTGTGAACAGTGCTTCGTTGCCAGCAACGACACCAAATTCGTTATAGCCCATCTCCGCCCCCCAAATCCAGGCTGGTCGTGATATGACAATTCCATTTACCCTACCATTATACTCGACTTCGAGATAGGTCGTTTT
Source organism: Thermoplasmata archaeon (assembly GCA_021846695.1). The sequence continues at coordinate 359 of JAJZWN010000027.1, read as the reverse complement.
AATAGATTTTTCTCTAAATGAGACTCTGGGACATAAGTGTCTCTATCCGTTCATAAGCATCAGGTTGTGAAGCAGTCCTTTGGCGAATCCAGATGTTTCAATACGGTCTTTCCTCCTCTGGAATATCATGTGCCCTGTCGATCTCTTGTCCGCAGAGAATCCGGATTCAGAGTTGCTTCTCCTGAAGTATTCCCTCAGGTACGCAATGGGGTCATTCATGAATCTTAGAATCATCTCCCTCCATCTCCTAGATCCTCTTATTCTGGAATTCTTCTTCGGTATGATGAATATTTTTGTGTTTTCAGAGAAGTCATCAAGGATGCTCTGTCCCGAGTAATATCTGTCTAATCGGACACTTT